>JANPCS010000091.1:0-22796 GCA_031431065.1 Hyphomicrobiales bacterium
CCACTCCATGCCTCGACGCCGGAAGGCTTTCTGTTGCCTACCTATCATGCCAATGATGCAACCCACGCCAACGCGGCGTTCGGCGAATTGCTGTTGCAGGATTTCGAGCGCATGCTGCATGGCGTGCCGCGAAATCCTTAAGCTGGAGCCAAAGGAGATACCATGGCCGATCATCCCTATCGCAAGCTGCCGCCCAAGGCGTTCTGGCGCAAATCGGTCGCCGGCGTGGCCATGGAAGATGTCGATCCGGTGGGCAAGTTCAAGCTCAGGATCCTGCCCGGGACCAAGGTGGCGACGGCCGGCAGCTGCTTTGCCCAGCACATCGCCCGGCACCTGAAGAAGTCCGGCTTCCGCTATTACGTCGCCGAAGAAGGGCACCCGGTCGTGCCGCAGGCGATTCGCGAGAAACACAACTACGGCACGTTCTCGGCGCGTTATGGTAATATCTATACGGCGCGCCAGCTGATCCAGCTGTTCGACCGCGCCTATGGCACTTTCGCCCCACATGAACCGGCCTGGATCGATGCCGACGGCACGGTGCGCGATCCGTTTAGGCCCACGGTGCAGCCGGGCAATTTCGTTTCGGTGGCCGAAATGCTGGCCGACCGGCGGCAACATCTTGCCGCGGTGCGCGCCATGTTCGAGACGCTTGATGTCTTTGTCTTTACACTCGGCCTCACCGAGAGCTGGAAGAGCAAGCAGGATGGAGCGGTGTTTCCGTTGTGCCCCGGTGTCGAGGGCGGCAGTTTCGACATCGCCAAATACGCCTTCGAGAACCAGTCGGTGAAATCAGTTACGCGGGATATGACGGCGTTCTTTGAGAAGTTGAAGGTAGTCAATCCGGCGGCTCAGGCGATTCTCACGGTTTCACCGGTGCCGTTGATGGCAACGGCAGTGCCGGGCGCGCAGGTGCTGAGTGCCACGACATACTCGAAGTCGGTGTTGCGGGTGGCAGCCCAGATGCTGTGCGATGCCCATGACTTCGTGCACTATTTTCCGTCTTATGAAGTCATCACCGGCGCTTACAATCGCGGCCGCTATTTTGCCGAGGACTTGCGTAATGTGACGGAGGAAGGCGTGTCGCATGTCATGCGGCTGTTCCTCAAACATGCGGCGGGCGTCGAGCCCGGGCAGGCGTCAATTCCCGCCACCGGCGCTGGCGAGGCAAAGCAGAGCGCCGTCATGCGGGCGGCGGCGGAGTTCGTCGAAGTCGAGTGCGATGAAGTGGCGCTCGACCGGGGCTGAACGTTATGCTTGAGCGCGGGCGATAGCCGAGGCCTTGGCCAGCATCGCCAGAACCTGCTGCTGCAACTGGGTCAAGTTGTAGCCGTCATGCAGCCTGGCACGAGCCCGCTCAACGCTCTGCCGCCGCAGGCCGGCATCGCGCAATAGTAAGGTGATGGTTTCGAACCAGTCACCGCCGTCGGGGATCAGGGTACCACAGCCATTGCCGCAGGCCCGGTGATAGACCGGCATGTCGGAGACCACGGTGGCGATGCCCGCCGTGGTGTATTCGACCCATTTGGTGTCGGCCTTGCAACGGTTGAAGGCATTGTCCTCAAGTGGGGCGAGGCCGATCCACCAGCCGAGCGAATGCAGCTTGGCGATGAAACCGGCGTAGTTCGGATCGGGCTGATGCGACATCACACGGTTGCCGAAACGGGCCAGCGATTGAGGCATCTGGATGGTGCCGAAAAGTTCGAAGCGCAGACTCGCATGCGCATCCATCAGGCGCTCGACGGCCGGCAGGATCATCAGCAGGTCGTTGAAATGGCCGGATGTGCCCATGTAGCCGATCACCGGGCTGGTGGCGGTCATCGGCTGCAACAGGGCGGCGGAGTCGATAGCGCAATAGATTTCGCCCGCTTCGATGTTGCCGGTGATGGCCGATTCGCGGAGCGCCAGTTGCAGCGGTCCGGTCGAGGCGTAGACGAGATCGGCGTTGTTCATGAAGTTGGCCAGGCGCTGCAGGCGGGCGGGATGATTGTAGGCCCGGAACTTGTCGGCACCGAGCGATTCGGGCACGCGCATCAGATCGTCGTCGATGTGGTAAATGTAGGGAATGCCATGCTGGCGGGCCAGTTTCACGAGGGGTTCGCCGCCCGGCAACGTGCAGCGCGAGAGGACGAGGCAATCAGGCGCAGTGGCCTGGAACATCGCTTCACTCGCCGCTGCCGTCCTGGGACAGTCCTCGAAGAACAGCCGCATGCGGCCCTCCTCCGCCAGTGCCTGCAGGGGTTGCAGAAAGCTGATGTATTGCGTGGCGGTGATGACATCGGAAACGATCAGCAAACGCGATGGCCCCGCGGTTTCCGCCATCGTCTTGACCAGCCGCAGGTGCTTTGCCATCAGCTGATTTTTTCGAAGGCTGGGCGGGCGCCAGCCTGCAGCGGGCCAGCCGGCACATGCGGCCAGACATCAAGGGACGTATCGCGGCGCAGTGCCTTGGCTTGCCGGAGCATGTCCAGAACTTCGGCCTGCATGTGCCTGGTATTGTGCCTCGCTTCGATGCGAGCTTGAGCGTTTCGTACCAATTGCAGGCGATGTTCGGGGTCATCGATCAGGCTCTCGACAGTTTCGAGCCATTGCCCATCGGCTGCGAGGATCCCGCAGTCATCGCGGCAGTAAGCTTCGTAGGCGGAACCCTCTTGCGCAACGACGGCGGCGCCAGCGCAACTATAGTCCAGCCATTTCACCGGATCGGCCAAAGCGGCGCGTGGCGTCGCGGCCAGCGGGCAGAGCCCGATGTCCCAGGCGCGGCCGGCCATGATTGCGACGGCATCGCCGAGGTTTGGCCCCGGATCGAGCAGCGATACCCGGCTGCCGAATTCGGGAAACGGGTTGGCGGCACACGCCGGCAGCAGCAGATCGAGAGACAGTTCGGGATTGCGCAGCAACAGGCGGTTCACATCGTCGATGATATGATCGAGATCGCCGCCATGAACGTGATCGAGATAGCCGATGCGGCGAACGGCGCGCAGTTCAGCGTGGCCGGCGACGACACCGGCGCCCAGCGTTTGGCTCGCTGTCATGGGGGCGGCATAGCCAAGATGACGGAGCCTGGATCTCAGCCGAGGCGTGGCGCAGCAGATCAGATTGACGCGATTCAACAACGCGTCAATGGTCTTCAGGCGATTGGGCTGATTGAAGGCGATGTCGGCGGCGCGGCCGATGGCTTCGGGAATGTTCAGCAGGTCGTCATCGGTATGATAGACCAGCGCCACGCCATTGGCCTCAGCCCAGTTTGCAATGGCATTGGCGGCCGGTCCGCTATAGCGGCAGCAGACAATCAAATCCGGCGCGAACTCGGCGATGCGGGCGAGGAACCGGCCCTCGACGTAACTGGCGCGCTGGCCGCGCGAGTCGCGAATGGCGGCAGGCTGGTTTTGCAACTCGGCATAAACATCGGCCTCGGTCAGAATGTCATGCGCAAGGCTGCCACGCTCGAACAGCGATGACAGCGGATCGAGGAAAGCGCGCTGCATCGCCTTGGCCGGACCATTGGCCAGAAACAAAATGCGCCGCGGCTCATCATCCGGTTCATCCGCCGCCGTGTTCACCTGGCCGAGCGGTGTGGTGCCGTTGGCGAGCAAGGTTGCGAAGCGGCGATAGACATCCTTCGCATCGACCGGCATCGACAGGCGGCTGACGAAACGCTGCTGCCTTTCGAGAATATGGCCGCGGCGCAGGACGGCATCGCGGGCGAAGGCGAACCAGTCCTCAAGCGTGCTGATCGCCGTGAGGCCATCGTAATTCGTGGCATCCATGATGCCGTCGCTGTCGCGCCAGACGGCCACCGGAATTCCGGCGAATACCATGTCGAGAACAACCGTCGAGGGTGCCGAAACGCCGAAGGTGTAAGCCGCGAGATCGACCTTGTACATCGGCCTGGTACTGAGAACGACATTGCGGGCGAGTGCGATGTTGTTCTTCACCACATACATGCCGCCGGGGTGCGGCCGCAGGTTCACGGTCTGGCCGAACTCCGCCGACTGGGCGCAGAACTGCGAGAAGTTATCCATGAAGGACTTGCCGAAATCGCCGGTGGCCCGCATGCGCACCGAGTGCAGATTTTCGCAGATGAGGCCGCCCGAGACCGGCGGATTGCCGCTGGGATTAACGCTGTTCAGGACCAGAGTGGGACCCGAGACATAAAGCTTGGGCCGTTCGGAGGCGGCGAGCGAGGTCAGCGAGGCCGCATCGCACCAGCCGCAGATCACGTCGGCGGCGAACTTGATGTTGCGGCCATGGGCAACAATATGTTCGCGGTTCTGCAGGAAGCCGACGCACTCATAACCGTGCTGCAGGGTGATTTTGAGAAAGCTTTGCGGTGCAACGCGCAGAACGTCATGAGTTTCGGTGTGGGCCGAGAGATTGGATTCACTCGCGGCGATAATGATTCCGTGGCGGCCCTGGAGAATGGCAACGGCATCGAGAGCCGTTTCGTAGATGTGCGTGGTGGCGCCGAGATCGGCGGCAATCTCCGACACTTCCTTTTGCCACATGCGCAAGATGTCGCGCTCAAGGAACTTGGATGTCACGAGGAAGACGATAGCCGTGTCGAGATCGCGCGCCGCGAGATAGGCGAGCGGGCGGATGATGTTTACATCCTGCATGAGGTTGAGTAGAAAGACGATGTCGCGCCGGCGTCTCATATGGCCCTCTCAGGCAAGGCGGTATCGCGGCGCTTTGCCGAATGCCAGAACGGGGCGGAGTATTCCGAGAAGATCACGTGGGTCATCGGAAACAGAAGCTGAAGCTCGGTCTCGACCGCCTGCATGAGTTCTGTGTAGTTCGATGCGAGCACACTTTCGTAGCCGAGCCTGGCGGCAAGAGTAGACGATGCGGCGGCCAGAATGTCAGATTGCAACGGCAGATACGTGATGGGCTTGCCGTTACGCGACATAGCGGTTTCGAGCCGGGCGGCAGCCTCGGGCGCGAGCTGCCTGCTCGCCTTGTCCGATAGTTGGATCGCCGGCTTACCTCCGCCAGGCAGAGGGGCGATCTTGACATCGTAATTCAGCGGCGCGGCGTTCCACGGTCCTGCAACCGAAAGGTGGCCGAAGCGCTGGACGAACTTGTGCACCAGACTGACCGACACGCGGCCGTGAACAACGGCCAATGGTGCGATTGTGGGACTGACTGCCTGAGCCGGGCCCAAGCCGCTGAGAAAGGCTTCAAGGCGGTTGGCTTCCTCGGCCACATCGGCATGCTGGGACAATAAATTGAGAAACGGAGCTAGGCTCGCCGCCCGCAGCTTCGGGGTTCGATACTTGAGATCGGCAATGACCGCCGCGGCGTTGCGATAGACAAAATCGCCCAGGCTGCGATACAGCGGAAAGCCCGTCGACAACACCTGAGCGCCACCCGCAAGCGCTGTGACGCAGCGGTTGAGAGATTTCACCGTGCTGAAGCGCTGGGCGTTGACCGGAATGAAACAGACGTAGCTTTCAGACACCAGCAGGCGCTCGGCCTCTTCCGACCATTCCTCGAGATGCCAGGGAAGCGGTAGCCGGCTCAACAGTTCGAGGCGGTCGGGCGACAGGGCGCGGCGGTTGGTGACAATCGAAAGGCGCGGCGCGAAGCCGGAGCGGCCGAAGGCCTGCAATGCCCCAGCGAAATCCTTGAGGTCGCTGATGCCCACCGGGAAATGCGGATTGTCGCCAATGCCGAACCAGCCGATATCGAGACGGCGCGTGGCGTGGGCGCGGTCGATCTTGGCGTCGATCAGACGGCCGAGTGCTTCCTCGTCGACGGCATCGCAGGGGTCGTTCATCATGTGCGAAGGCAGATGCGGCAATTCGGTGCCAAGCGTTTCCAGCATCAGCGGCGTGGAACACAGCGCGAAGGTGAGATAGGGCGCGATATCGCGCAGCCACTCACGGATATGGACGAAGCGGCTGTCGCCCGACTGCGAGTAGTAGTCGTCAAAGAAATCCGCGCCAAGATGTACACCATGGGCCTTTAGCGCGGCGGCGAGAACGATTGAGCGCGCATCGTGACACTTGCACAGCAGATAGATATCGGCCAGAGGCTTGACCTGCGGCTCGACGGCATCGATGGCAGCCACTTCAAGTGAGTGCCCTTTCTCTATCAGCTTTGCAGCCACACGCTGATACCTGATGCGTACGCCCGCAGTGGCGAGGTGATCCTCGCTGGGCACAAGCACACGAATGTGCATCAGCGGATCTCTCTGATGATGGTCACCTGCTCGAGAATGCCGCGCCACCGTGCCGGAGTAATGGCGGCGAGGCCGGGCGGGTCGTTGCGCTCGCGCTTGGGCTCGGGCTTTAAAGATGTGGCGCGGACGACGGACGTGCACAGGTGGCGGTAACCGGCGCCGAGAGCCCGGAGCGCGAATTCCAAGCCGTCATCGCCGCCGGGCGTATCGGTGCCAACCCGGTGCTGCATGACCTGGCGCAGACAATCGTTGCGCACCAGCATAAAGCCGGAACTGTTGGCGACGACAGGGTAGGTTGCGCAACCAAGGGCTGACCGGCAATCGGGCTGGGCGAGGATGAGGCGCGGGGCGGCCAGCAGGGACACATGCGAGGGAAAATATCCGCCGCTCTCAAAACCCAGCAGGCTTCCCTTCTTGGTCATCGACTCGCGAATGACAAGACAGCCTACCGAAGCCGTGGCGCCATCTAGAGTCAGTTCCAGCAGAGTTGAGAGACTGCGGGCATCGTGCGGAAGGGTTAGATCGTCGGCGATCAGGGTGAAGGCGCTGGCGCTGTCGCCGCTCAGGCAATCGGGACCGAGGATGCCCGGTACAGCGCGAACGACAAGACAAGCGATGCCCGGCAGCAACCGGTCGAGCACCGATTGCAGCTGCTCGGGGTCAGCTTGACCAGCCACGGCCTCGACGGTGACGTTGCCGATCGTGACTTCCCGCTGATTGAGCAGTGCACGGATGAATATCTCGAGGTTAGTGGCATCCGAGGCGCGGATGAAAGCGCCGATCGGCTGGTTGGAAGCCTCACCCGATGTCCGGGGTAGAAGGCGTTGTGGCGTGTCGGGCGCTAGTGGCATAAGGGTTGAGGCGCGGTGCGGCTCGGCATTGCGCGGCAGGCGGATGGCGATATAGCCGGGCAAGGCGCCAAGCCCGGCGTGAGACCCGGCCTCAGACGAAACGCGGCGCAAAACCGGAAATCCCGGCACCGCCCAGTCAGGTTGCAGTGCCAGAAAAGCTTCGGCACGAGCCGGCAGAACCACCGACAGCCGTGGGCGCGCGGTGGCGGCATCGGCAACATAATAGTTACCGGTCAGTTCGCCCTCACCGGCAGTGTTCGGCCCGGCAACCAGGGCCTCAATGGTTGGAATGGCATCGGCCGGCAGCGACAGGACATATTGGCCGTGGCGATCCGGCATGCGGGTTTGATGGATTGGCGCTTCGCTCAGGCTTTGGCGCAGGTAGGCCTCGCCCGATGGATTGCCCGCAGTGGCTGAAGTGGCGGTAAGTGTGAGCCCAAAGGCGGTGGCCAGCCAGGACCGGAAGGCCGGCTGAAAAATCCGTTCAGCACCGCTGGCGGCGGTGACATCGACCTCAATGGAGCCGATGAGCCGGGCAGTACCTTGAATCACATGCTGTTTGACCAGCCGGTCCGACAGGCTGCGGATCTGGTCGATGGGGCTCGAGAGATCCTCTGATCCGGCAATTTCGGAGTAGTGCAATCCACCGCGGCAAAGCGACGGGAAGGGCAGCACACCCAATTCCACCGCCTGTCCGCCGGCGTTGCACAGTGCAAGCAGCAGCGGCATCAGCTGATTCGGCAGGTTAAGGTCGGCAAAACAGGTGCCGGCTGGGGGCAGCGGAACTTCACCCACGAGCAGCGGTTGGCGGGTGTGTTGCGGATCGCACTGGAACGCCCGGATGACGAGTGGCGGGCGCTTTTCCACCGTCTCATCGCCAAGCCTGATCCGCAATATTGTATCCGCCGCAAACCACGCATCAACAAAGCGCGACGAACCGGCACCGAGTTCGGGACCGAGGCCGCTATACGCATGTAGCTGGAAATCACCTTCGGCTGCCGTCAGCGCGCCATCGTGCATGACACGCACATCGCCTGCAGTGGAAAGTCCCGAGAGGACTGCGAATGCGCTGATGCGGTGCCGGGCTGCGGCAACTGCAGCCGTATCGGCGCCGAAGACTATTGCCGCGCCGCCAATCGTCAGTGCTGCATTGCCGGACTGGGTCGTGAGTTCGGCGTGCCGCTTCCAGGCCGGGGCCGCAGTTTGCGGCAGCATGCTGCCTGCGGCAACGGGCCAGGCGGATATGTCAAGGGCGCGCCCCACCACGGGCGACGGCACGAACTCGAACAGGGCGCGGGGCTTGAGGCCGAGATTGCGGCCGGTCTTAAGGAAGTGGATGAGTGGATTAAGGCCGGTACCTTGAATCTCGGGCGCCTGTTCGATCACATAGTATTGCGGATCGAAATAGATGCTGGGCTGGCGCATTTCAGTCGCGCCGTTGCGGAAATAATGCTCAGCGGCACTGATGCCGAGCCGCGCGACCTCCGGGTATTTGATAAGATACCAGGACTTGTCGAACAGCGGTGTCGCACTAAGCCGTGCGATATCGGCTTCGAGGTCTTCGCTGGAATAGGGGACCGGAGCGGCGGGAAGGGGCGGTAGCGGGACCAAGGCAGGCTGGGGTGCTGCCGCCGTCTTTGGCAGTTCGGGAACCGCAGCTGCGGCGGCCTCGGGCGCTACCGGTGTTGCCTGTTTGGGGACGGCTGAGGCAACCGGCTTGCTGGCGCGGCCCTCCGGTTTGCCGACCTGCAGATAGTGCAGCAGAGCATTGATCTTCGAAGACCGGACATCGGAATTGCTGGCAATATAGTCCGCCGCATCGAAGCCGGGACCGGGATTGTGCGCCTTGTCGCGGCCATGTTTCAGAAAATGCTGCAACGGCGAGGACTTCGAACGCAGCACAGTGGGGTAGGCCGCAGTGTACCAGGCTTCATCGAACAAGCCGCTGGCCAGCACCAGTTGCTCAGTCAGCGCTGCTTCATCGACAGGCTTGATCTTGCGCAGTTCGCGCTTGCCGAACAGCAGATAATGCACCAGCGGATTCATGCCGGTCTCGCGGACATCGTCGTAGCGCTGGAGATAGCCGGTTGAGTCAAACTCAGCCGAAGGAGAAAATCCCTTGGCCGCACCAACTTTCAGATAATGCAGTTCGGGGCTCATGCCACAGGTGCTGACTTCGGAATAGAAGCGCCGATACCACGCGGCGTCGAATAGCGGACTCTCTTGGATGACGCGAGCATTGGCGCTGTCGCGATCCGGAGGGGCTTTGCCGGACGGCAATGCTTCGACTTTGGCAGGGGCGGGGGCGGGGGCGGGGGCAGGGGCAGGCGGAACGGCGGTGATGGGACGGCCTTCCGCCTGGCCGAAACTCAAGTAGTGCAACAGCGGATTGATGCTGGAGGCCGCGACATCGGCATTGCCGGCGACATAGGCGGCGAGATCGAACCTGGGCCCCGGATTGTAACCCTTGTCACGGCCATGCTTGAGGAAGTGGCGGGCGGGGCCAAGGCGCGAACGCGCCGCATCGGGATAGGTGGCCTTGTACCATGCCTCGTCGAACAGATCGGACCTGGCAATCAACCGGACGTTCAGTTCTTCGGGGTCGGAAGGCTTCATCGCGCGGTTTTCAAGTTTGCCGAAGCGCATGTAGTGTTGCAGCGGATTCATGCCGGTTCGCGCCACATCCTTGTGCCGGCTGAGATAATCGGCGCCATCGAAACCCGGAGACGGCGCCCAGCCCTTGGCGGCGCCGATACGGAGATAATGCAAGGCCGGCGGCAGGCCCGACTTGGCGACCTCGACGTGTTTCGCTGCGTACCATTCAGCATCGAACAGCGGACTCTCGGCAATAACTCCGACGTTGACGGCTTCGCGGCCGGCGGCGTCATCGGGCAACGGCTGGGCCTTGACTGCCGGCCGCAATGCCGTGTCCTCGCGTCGCGAGGATTTCTGCAGGTTTCCACCTTTGCTCATGAAACGTTCCGCACCTTGCCCCAACCGCTGTCATGCCATGTTCCAAACGGCGTGATTCTGCCAGCTTTCCCTCCGGCAAGTCCTCTCGTATTTCACCCTTGAGATTGTCCATCGTGCAATAACAAGGGCGCCACCCGTCAAGTTGTGCCGCAGACTATCATTTGGCGACGGACACATTCAAGCGAATACAGCCCGCTGATATGTCAAACCCCGAGGTTCCGGAATGCGCCAAATCACTTGCACGGCTTGATTGCGGCAGTGCCGGGGGCTAGAGCAGCGGCACGATGCAGAGTCTCGGGCAAGGTAAGGCGATCGCGGACAAACTGCTCCGCAGCGGCCTGATGGACGAGGGTTACTATGCCGCATCTTACGGCCGTGAAGGGCTCGCCGGTCAGAGTCCCGCAGCGCATTTTGCCGCAACCGGCTTTGCAAGGGGGCTGAAGCCAAACCCGGCATTCGATCCGCTGGTATTCCGGCTGCTGCGGCGGGGAGTAGCGGAGCATGACTTGCTTGCGCAAGCGATTACCGGGTACTCGGCGGGATTAGAGTGCAACAGCGTGCAATCGCTGCTGCCGGGCCCCCTCAATCCACCAGACGACATCGATCCCGACCGGCCCGGCGGTCTCGATCCGATGCAGACCATCGCCTATGCCCGGCAGTTTGCACAGGCGCGGCGGACGCCGTTTACCGCGGCCGGAAAATCTTACGTGCTGCAAACGCCCAGTGCCAGCCAACTGCTCGATCGCTTGCGCGATGACCGGCCGTTCTGCTTTGCGCGGATTTCGCACGGTGATTGGGATAGTTGCTACTTCGCCAACTGCTACCGGAGGCAATTGGCTGGCGCGCTCGGCGGCTTTGTCAGCGATGCCGAGCTGACGATGCTCGCCTATCGCTTGTGCGAGGAATTGCATCCAACTTACGATAACTTCGCCGAAAATTTTATGTTTGAGTTGGAGGCCGGTCTGCAAACCAGGCCGCGCCACCCGGACTTTCTGATGTCGGTTGCGTTCAAGGGCAATCCGACGGCGGATGAAGCGATTTTCGAAGGCTCAGCGGCGATCCATCCAGTCGACTTCGAACGACTCGAAATCTTCTCTCGCCATTTCGCGCCAGGCGAGGATGTCTACGATGCCAATGTCTTCAAGCGCTGGTTGATGTCGGGCGACTTGCAGCGCTTGCCGGAACTGGCGCGCGGCAGGCCGGTGATCCTGATGGGAGCGGATGTTCTGGCGCAGCTCGTCACGCGTTGGAAACTACCGTGGTTCAGCCATATCGTCATTCCGCCGGAGTTCAGCTATCCGATGCGGCGGCGGCTGCTTGAGGTCTGCCGCGAGCGCCTTGCCGAGGCTAGGGCAGCGGCCAGGAAACTCAATCTCGGCAAACCGCTATTCCTCATGCAGGGGTCTTCTTTTGCCTTCTGGTTTCAGGTACGGCTGTTCGCCAGCGATCCGGACATTTTTTCTCTCGACATCGGCCAAGCATTGCACGCCTGGTTCTACGATGTGCATGAGATTCCGCTCCGCACCTGGGGGCGGCGCTATGGTCCGGCAATCGTCAAGAATTGCGGGCTCGAGGATTACTACCGCGAACTTGGCGTGCCAGAGCCAGTCATCGTCTCGCTGTTCGCCAAGCGGATCAAGAACCTTCAGGCCTTGATGCCTTGATACATGCCGATGTTGTGGGCATCGAACAGGCCCGCCCTGGCATCGTAACCGGCTGAAAGTCCAGCCATCTCGAAGGCCGCGAGATATTCCTCATGGGTAAACAATCCTAATTCTTCGCGTTCGATGAAATACTCGATGCCTTGCGGCGTTCCCACCAGGTAGTGAATGTCATAGACCGACAGGCGGCCCTCGCGCCGCGCAATGAACATGCGCGAGATCTTGCGGTCAGGCTCATCGACGTATTCGCTGGTCAACCGATGTTCCCAGAAATTCCCGGGGTAGACCCAGGGCTCAACGAGAAGGACGCCGCCGGGATTGAGATGGCGGGCCATGGCGGCAATGGCGCGCTGCATGTTGGCGAGCGAGCCCGTGTAGGCGATGGCCAGGAACAGGCAGGAGATGGCATCGAAGCTGTGGCCCAGTTCGAAGTCGATCATGTTGGCTTTGTGAATCGGCAATCCTGGGCAGCGCTTTCGGGCAATGTCCAGGAAGCCTTCGGAAAGATCGAGGCCCTCGCAGTCAAATCCGTGGCGGAGGTTCTCAAGGTATTTTCCCGATCCGCAGCCGATATCGAGGAGCGAACGCGCGGCGGGGTTGGCGCGCCTGATCTGCGTGGCGAGACGCCTTGCTCCTTCGGCATAGTCAGCGTGCGGAATATAGCTGTCGTAGATGAAGGCCGAGCGGCCATAAGTCTCGTAGGTTATTACGTACGAATTGGTCACACTTGTCTCCGGAGTCCACCACTACAATCGTGAACGGCGTTGTCGCCCAGTTGCTGGTTAATCTCAATCGAATTCTCCGGTGCGATAAGCGGGGAAATAGTCCATGGCACCCGGCGGCATGGCGGCGAGCGACGCATAGCGCCCGGCATCGATAACGTGACCGCAGAAATAGGTCATCAGGCTGCCGCTGGAGAAACCGCGTTTGAAAGACGTGAGGCCCGTGTCATCAGCGCCAAAAGCACCCGCACCGCCGCCAATCGACATGGCGCTGAAGCCGGCGTGGCGATAGTGATCGATGATGCCGCGGACCAGCGCATATGACGTTTTGAGGCGGTAACCTTCCGCGCTGTAGGCGCCAAGATGGAAGTAGGCGTGGTCAGCGGTTTCCATGACGGCGATCATGCCGGCGGTTCGTCCCCGTTGGCTGGCGCGGAACAACCGGAAACCGGGAACTTGAAACTGCGCCCGCAAGGAATCCCGGCTCATGATGCCGGCGCCCCGCAGTCCCTGCCTGGCAATCAGGTTTTCGTAGAGTCCCATCCAATCCTCGAAGTGATCGAGCGGGGCCGTGCAGTGTTCGATGACAAGTTTCTTGAGGGCGCTGCGGGCGCAGCCGAGATGGTGGCGGTCGGCGAAGCTTTCGAGCGGCCGCGTGAGATCGATGATGTAGTGAAGCTTGTAGGGCCGGACGATGTGGTTGAACGCCCGGCGAAGTTCGCCTTCATCGCAATTCGCGAAGGGATCGGTCACGACCGCGAGGCTGACGAGGGCCGGCGGCAATGCGGCGATATCGGCGGCGAGGCCGGCCCAACTGGCGCACAGCAGAAGGGGATAGGGCGCCGCCGCATCTTCTTCGTCATTGCCAGGTATCGGCCTGACGACAAGAGTGGCGCCCGACTGCGGGAGCGGCAACGGCCGGCCCTGGCCCGCCATGGATTGGGCATAGGCTGCGGAAAGATAACCGGTTCTCATCGGTGCGGGTTCAGCGCTTGAGACGGGCATCGAAACGATAATGGCCGCCGGGCCTGCCGCTGCTGCTGTCGTCGATTTCGCAGGTCAGACCAAGGGCCGCTGCCGCCGCCTGCAGCTCATCGGGTTTCCACCAGGTG
The DNA here is from genome assembly GCA_031431065.1 of Hyphomicrobiales bacterium. Taxonomy (GTDB): domain Bacteria; phylum Pseudomonadota; class Alphaproteobacteria; order Rhizobiales; family Aestuariivirgaceae; genus Aestuariivirga. Next base: position 13,501 of record JANPCS010000091.1, read on the forward strand.
CCCAGGCGGTCGCGGCCACCGGTGCGGTAGGCTTCATAGGCCCGGCGTTTTTCGGCGGTGTCGAGAAACGCATCGATACGGCGCTCATCAAGAATGCCGCCGATGAATAAAATGGCGCCTGGTGCCGCATGCGCCAGCATGCCTCGCAATAGCGGCACAAGATCTTCGTTCCGAAAGTGCTGCAGGGCGGCGTACATGCCGATGCGGCTGAAGAAGGCCTCGCCCGGAAACTCCGCCGCATCGAGCCGCAAGGCATCAATGACGCGGTAGCGCAAGTTGGGGGCGGAGTGGTGCGTGATGGCGCGGTCGATCAACACAGTAGAAAAGTCAGCGCCGGTGACATAGCGGCAATGCAGGGCAAGTTGACGGGTGATGATGCCGTTGCCGCAGCACAGGTCGAGCAGCAAATCATCTTGGCCGAGATTGAGACCATTGCGTACCTGACTCACCATTGCCGCAAACTGCGTGGCGTCATAGGGCTTGCCATCAATCGAATGCCCAACCTGGACGAGAAAATCGGTTTCCGCCACTGCCGCAGGATAGTCATTCCAGAACTTCTGCCAATCCACGCTGTTGATCCTGTTGTTTCCAGCGCTTTGGCAGGAGCGCCAAGCGAGGTGGAATAAGCCAAGTCTTGGGTATATAGCCAGTTGCAGGCGTGGCGCAAACCGGCGGCGGGCAATGCAACTTCAATTCGTGATGTGCGGCGAAGCCAGCGCAGCGTTTTTCTCGCAGGCGGCAATGTTCCGGTTGCTGCTTGATCGCCATGGCGGCGAGCATCGGGCGGCACTGCTGACGCTTTGTCTCGGCACACATCGACAGGAGCCACTGCCGCCGCGTTGGCGCAAGCCGCTGGAGCGGGTGGAATTGCGCTATCTGAGCTTGCCTCGCGGCCAACGTGAAGACGATCTGGCGCAGTCGATGCTGACTTATGAATCGGTTGACCCCAGAGCCGATATCGCGGTGATCTGCGATGCCGACACGCTGCTGCTCAGGCCGTTGCCGCGGGCGTTTCTGGACGAAATGGTGCGGTCGCCGGCGATTTCGGGATGTATCGCGCACTTTGCACCGCCGTTGAAAGATGTGCGCGTGCCGCCGCCGCCGCAGTTTGAGAGTGTCGAAGACCTGTGGTCGAAGTTGTCGCAGCGGGTGCTCGGATATCCGCTCGGCTTACCCTACCATTACACGCTGCGGCGCGATGGCGAGGATTCTCCCGGACGCTGTCCGTTCTATATCAACCTGGGGTTTCTGGCTGGAACGCCGCAGTTGCTGGCGCGTTTTCATAGAGAACACAGACGGACCATTCCGCAGGTCCGCGAGATACTCGATAACCGCTTTTATGAACAGATTGCGGTGCCCTACGCCATCGAACGGGCCGGACTTGCCTCGCGCGCCCTGCCATTGCGCTACAATTTTCCCAATGACCAGCTGGCCGAGCGGACTTACCCCGAAGAGGCAGATAACATCGTGCTGCTGCACTACATGCGCACCGCAGCCTTTCACCGCCACCGGGTGTTTGCCGAGGCGGCGGCTTTCGATGCTTTCCTGCGGCTGCCGCTTGAGGGATCGAATGCCCAGTTCCAACGGACGGTCCGCGATGTTACGTCTGGGGTCTATCCGTTCTGAATTATCGGGAGCCAGGTATGGCGGTGATCTTCGTAACAGGCGGCCGGCGCACCGGCACGACATTGCTGGCCGGGATTCTCTGCGCCGATGCCAATGCCAACCCGCTGATCGGCGAAGCGCCGATGCTGCGGATGCTGGCGCAGACCTTGCAGTGGGCCCGCAAACCGGCAAATTTCGAAAGCTTTCTAAAGTATAGCTTTGGCGGCGAGGCCGATGTGATTGGTTACTTTGCATTGATGATCGATCAATATGTGGAGCGCACCCGCGCCATGCAAGGCAATCCCCAACACGTCGTGCTCAAGTCTCCGGAGTTTTCGCTGGTGCTGGAAGAGATGGTGCTGGCTCAGCCAGACGCCCGCTTCGTGGTTTGTGTCCGCGACCCACGCGATCAGATTACCTCCGATCTCGAGGTGCAGAACAAGGACGATGCCGGCAAGATGGTCGGTGATGGGCGCACCTATCGCGATATCAGTGCCGCCGCCAAGACACTTAATGGTTATTACGCAAAGGTGGCTGCCGCCGAACGCCTGGCGCCGGAGCGCATTCTCTACGTCCGCTACGAGGAAGTGTTGCAGGATTTCGCCGCCACCCTGAACCGGCTCAACGCGTTTACCGGCATGCGCGACAATCAGTTCGACCCGGCCCGCGACTGGCCGCGCTATGCTTCGATCAGCGACCTCGAGCCCAATTATGCAGATTACACGCCCTATTACGGCAAGCCGCTCGAAGCATCGCGGATCGGACGCTATCGTCAGTTTCTGGACAGGAAGGAAGTGCACCGGATCGAAACCGACTGCGGTGAGCTCATGCGTCGCTTCGGATACCCGTCCACACTACAGCAGTGACGAGGGCCGCAAAAAATTTGACCATTTGAACAAATTCTGTCATCTTCGAGGTTAGCGCGCAAAAACAAGCTTCTGGAGGAATCCCGGATGGCGGACAGGAAGCCCGATATCGCGGGCAAACGTCTCGGCAAGGCGGAGTATGCGGCGAACTTCGCTGACCTGCATCCGCCGCTTAATGCCCACGAGGCGCTGGTCGAGAGTGACCGCTGCTACTTCTGCCACGATGCGCCATGCATGACGGCGTGTCCCACGTCCATCGACATTCCGATGTTCATCCGTCAGATCCAGACAGGGCATCCGAAGAGTGCAGCCAAGACCATCTTCGACCAGAATATCCTGGGCGGTATGTGCGCGCGCGTCTGCCCGACCGAGACGCTGTGCGAGGAAGTTTGCGTTCGCCAGGTGGCGGAAGGAAAGCCGGTCAAGATCGGCATGCTGCAGCGCTATGCCACCGATGCGGCGATGGCGGTGCCTGAGCATCCCTACGTCAGCGCCACATCCAGCGGCAAGAGCGTGGCGGTGGTGGGGGCCGGTCCCGCCGGGCTCGCCTGCGCGCACCGCCTCGCCATGCATGGCCATCAGGTCACAGTGTTCGAGGCGCGCAAGAAGCCTGGCGGGCTCAATGAGTTCGGTATCGCCAGCTACAAGACGATCGATGATTTCGCGCAAAGGGAAGTGGATTTCGTGCTGGCGGTCGGTGGCATCACGGTCGAGCACGGCAAGCCGCTGGGCAAGAAGCTGAAGCTCGCGGAGTTGCAGAAGAATTACGACGCGGTGTTTCTTGGGTTGGGCCTGCAAGGCGTCAACGCGCTGGGCGCCAAGGATGAGGACTCCAAAGGGATCGAGGATGCTGTCGACTACATCGCCGAGTTGCGGCAGGCGAAGGATCTGTCGAAACTGGCGGTTGGGCGGCGCGTGCTGGTGATCGGCGGCGGCATGACGGCGATCGATGTCGCAGTGCAATCGAAGCTCCTGGGGGCGGAGGATGTGACCATTCTCTATCGCCGCGGTGCCGATCAGATGAAGGCCAGCATCTATGAACAGGACCTGGCGCAGACCAGGGGTGTGAAGATCAAGCACTGGGTGGCGCCGAAGAAGGTGCTGGTCAGGAATGGTGCGGCTGTGGGCTTGCGCTGCGACTATGTGAAGGACGTGAAAGGTAAGCTGGTGGCGACCGGCGAGACCGGTGACTTTGCCGCCGACATGATCTTCAAGGCCATCGGCCAGACCTATGTCGATGTGATGGGTGGCGCTCTGGCGCTGGACGGCGGGCGCATCAAGGCCGATGCTGCCGGCCGCACGTCGGTCTCGGGCATCTGGGCCGGCGGCGATTGCGTGGCTGGTGGCAAGGACTTGACGGTGGCGGCGGTCGATGACGGCAGGCGGGCAGCGGAATCGATCAATGGGTTCTTACTTGCTTAAGTCACTTAACTCACCTCCCCCTTGTGGGGAGGTCGAAATTCGCTCTTGGCGAATTTCGGGTGGGGGTATGGTGGCAGCGCTCGCGGCCCCCCACCCCAACCCGGCCAGCCGCCGTGCGGCGCTCGCAAGGGGCTCGCCCCCACGAGGGGGAGGGGCTAACAGGAGGAAACATCATGGCTGACCTTCGTTCGAACTTCGCCGGTATCAAGTCGCCAAACCCGTTCTGGCTGGCGTCGGCGCCGCCGACCGACAAGGAGTATAACGTGGTGCGGGCCTTCAAGGCGGGCTGGGGCGGCGTCGTGTGGAAGACGCTGGGCGAAGCGGGGCCGCCGATCGTCAATGTCAACGGGCCGCGCTACGGCGCCATTCACGGTGCCGACCGGCGCTTGCTTGGTCTCAACAACATCGAACTTATTACCGACCGCGATCTTGAAATCAATCTCCGCGAGATCAAGAACGTCAAGCGCGCGTGGCCGGACCGCGCGATGATCGTATCGCTGATGGTGCCGTGCGAGGAAGAGCCGTGGAAGAAAATTCTTGGCCGCGTCGATGAAACCGGGGCCGATGCGGTTGAGCTTAATTTCGGCTGCCCGCATGGCATGAGCGAGCGCGGCATGGGGGCCGCGGTGGGCCAGGTGCCGGAGTATATCGAGATGGTGGCGCGCTGGTGCAAGCAGCACACGCGCATGCCGGTGATCGTCAAGTTGACACCCAACATCGCCGATATTCGAAAACCCGCCCAGGCCGCACTGCGCGGTGGGGCCGATGCCGTGTCGCTGATCAATACCATCAATTCGATCACCTCGATCGATCTCGACAGTTTTGCGCCGCAGCCGACGATTGACGGCAAGGGCAGCCATGGCGGTTATTGCGGCCCGGCGGTGAAGCCCATCGCACTGAGCATGGTTTCGGAAATCGCCCGTGACAAGGAAACCCGCGGACTGCCGATTTCCGGCATCGGCGGCATCACCACGTGGCGCGATGCGGCCGAGTTCATCGCGCTCTCGTGTGGCAGCGTGCAGGTGTGCACGGCGGCGATGTCCTATGGCTTCCGCATCGTCGAGGAGATGACGACAGGTCTTGCCCGCTGGATGGATGAGAAGGGCTACAAGGCCATCGAGGACTTTCGTGGCCTCGCGGTGCCCAATGTCACGGATTGGCAATATCTCAATCTCAACTATGTGACCAAGGCCAAGATCGACCAGGTTCTGTGCATCAAGTGCGGGCGCTGCTATGCGGCCTGCGAAGACACATCGCACCAGGCGATCATGCAGGAGAAGGACGGCAAGCGGCACTTCGAAGTGATGGACAACGAGTGCGTGGCCTGCAATCTCTGCGTCGAGGTGTGTCCGGTTCAAAACTGCATCACCATGGTGCGGCAGACCGAGGGCATCGACGCGCGCACCGGTAATCCGATCAACCCGCAGTACGCCAACTGGACGACGCACCCCAACAACCCGATGGCGCTGAAGGCGGCGGAGTAAAATTCCCTGCCGCCCGGCCTCGACTAAAATCTGGGGCGAAGCGACGCAGGTGAAATCGGCGCGGCTGGCACTGGCTGTTGCGCCAGCGGGCAAAACAGGCGAATGTATCGGCATGCACGGCTCGCAACCAATTGGGCTTTCGGACGTCTTGCAGCGTTGCGAGCACTGCTCGGTGCGGCATCGGGCGGTGTGCGGTGCCATGGACAGCGTGCAGATCGGGAAACTGGCGCGGATGGCCCATCGCCGCAAAATACCGGCGGGCCAAACCATAGTCTCTGATGGAGAACCAGTTGACTTTTTCGCCAACATTGTTTCCGGAGCGGTGAAACTGATCAAGACGCTGCCCGATGGCCGCCAACAGATCGTCGGTCTGCTGTTTGCTCCGGATTTTCTGGGTCTGACCATCGAGACGGTGAGCCGCCAACTGACCCGCCTCAAGATGGCCAATGTCATCCTGCTCGGAAGCAATCGCTTGATTATGGTACCCAATGCCGACCATCTTGCGCAAGCCGCCGGTCAGCATGATTTGCTGCATTAGGTTGATCGGGGTCAAAGACCCCTCCAACACCGCCGTCCATAGTTGTGCCGCACGAGGAGGATCAAGCGATGAGTTACAAGACGGTTCTGGTTTCTCTGAACGAAGTCGGCCGGGTTGCCGAAGCCATTGCCGCGGCAGTGGTTTTGGCGCGCGCCACGGATGCGCATGTTTCGGGCCTCTATGTGATTCCGTCTGTGCAAGTCTATCCATCGGTCGGCTTCGAGGCGGCACCCCAGGTGTTCGAGGGCAACCGGACTTTCTTCAAGGACAATGCCGCCCGCGTGAAGCAAGTTTTCGAGGAAGCCATGGCGCGCGAAGGATTGCCGCATGATTTCCATCTCATTGATGGCCACACGCCGCTTATCGCCGATGAGGTGATCGCGGCGGCGCGTAGCACCGACATGATTGTCGTTTCGGCCACCAATCCCGACGAGGTTACGGGCGTCGAGCGGGACTTTGTCGAACAGGTGGTGATGGCGGCGGGCCGGCCGGTCATGGTGTTGCCGGCCAAGGGTTCTGTGGTCCTCTCCTTCGCCGATGTGGTTCTGGGATGGGATGGAGGCCGGGAAGCGGCGCGAGCTGCCTTCGATTCGGTACCGCTGCTCAAGCTCGCCGCCAAGGTGCGAATTGTGCGGGTCGACCCGCAGAAGGATCCGGCGCTGCGCGGCAGCGTGGCCGGGGCCGATCTGGCAGAGGCGCTAGCGCGGCATGGGGTCAAGGCAAAAGTGCAGTCCTATCCGACCGATGGCATGGACGAGGGCCAGGCGTTGATGCGTTGTGCCGACGACAACGGTTCCGGTCTGATCGTCATGGGCGCTTATGGCCATTCGCGGCTGGCGGAATTCATCTTTGGCGGCGCCACGCGCTTCGTGCTGACGCGCATGACCAAGCCAGTGCTGATGTCGCACTGAGGGGACTGAAGCGGCGCTCGAGTCTTTCAGCCATAGCGACATTCGCGCTCTCGAGGTGTGGCGGACGGAGCGGGGCCGATCAGGCGCGGCACCAAGCCTGTCCATCATGGGACTTGCCTGCAACGCGCAGTACCGCTACCGATCGCGCCGGAATTCAACATCCGGAGCGTGACATGGCCAGCTACAATCTCTTCTTGCTTCCGGGTGACGGCATTGGCCCTGAGGTGATGGCCCAAGCCGAAGCGATCATCGCCTGGTTCAACCAGCAAGGCATTGCGCGCTTCGAGACCGATCGCGGGCTGGCTGGTGGCTGCGCCTATGACGCGCATGGCAAGGCGATTTCGGATGAGCACATGGCGAAGGCCATGGCGGCCGACGCCGTGCTGTTCGGCGCGGTGGGTGGGCCGAAGTGGGACAAGGTTCCTTACGATGTCCGACCCGAGGCCGGCTTGCTGCGGCTCCGGAAAGACTTGGGGCTGTTTGCCAATCTGCGCCCCGCCATCTGCTATCCGGCCCTGGCGGATGCCTCATCGCTCAAGCGCGAAGTGGTAGAAGGCCTCGATATCCTGATCGTCCGTGAATTGACGGGGGGGGTGTATTTCGGTGAGCCCAAGACCATCACCGATCTCGGCAACGGGCAGAAGCGCGGCATCGACACGCAGGTCTATGACACCTACGAGATTGAGCGCATTAGCCGCGTCGCCTTCGAGCTTGCCCGCACCCGTAAGAAGAAAGTGTCATCGGCCGAGAAACGTAATGTGATGAAGACCGGCGTTTTATGGAACGAAGTGGTGACGCGGGTTCATGCCGCCGAATATCCCGACATCCAGTTGGAGCACGTGCTGGCGGACAATTGCGCCATGCAGCTGGTGCGCTGGCCGAAACAGTATGATGTGATCGTCACCGACAATCTGTTTGGCGACGTGCTGTCGGATGTGGCGGCAATGCTGACGGGCTCGCTCGGCATGCTACCTTCGGCGTCGTTGGGAGCGCCCGATGGCAAGACCAAGCGGCGGAAATCGCTCTATGAGCCAGTGCATGGTTCGGCGCCGGATATTGCCGGTACGGGCGCCGCCAATCCGATTGCCATGATTGCTTCGTTCGCTATGGCGCTGCGCTATTCGCTGGAGATGGGCGAGTGGGCCGACAAGCTCGATCAGGCGATTTCGGCGGTGCTGGCCAAGGGCATCCGCACCAGGGATATCGCCGGGGCTGAGCCCGCCAATGCATCGACGGCCCAGATGGGTGCGGCAATCCTCAAGGAATTGCAAGCGCTGGCCTGACGTTCCGTTCCGGTCTCAGGTGCCGCAGAGTTCCTTGCGGACGTCAGCAAGCAGTTTGATCTGGCCGGTCACGGTGCCGGCCAACCGGCCATCGGCGCGGCGCATCGGCAAAGTCTTCACGTGCACAGGTTGGCCATAACTGCCGACGATGAAGGTGAGACGGTTGGAACAGACGGCGTTCTGGCCCTCTGGCAGCCGCATCTTGGCATTCAGTCCGGTGTTGATCACCATGATGAGCTGGCGCAGGCGGGCGATTTGTGTGTCGATTTCGTTCTCGTCACCGACCTGGTCGCGGTCCCAATAGCCGGGCATCAGGAACGAGATGTCGCTCTTGGTGTTGGCGAGAATCCAGCTGACACCGGTGATGAGACGTTCGGGCGACTTCCTGGCAACGGCCAGCATGCCGGTGCCACCTTCGAAGTTGAAGCCGCCGAACTGCGGAATCTTCATCAGTTCGCGCGCCATCGTTTCCGAACGGCGATCACGCCACCGGCGGATATTGGCCCTGAAACCGCCGACCGGTACGCCAGCCTCGTCGAAGGAGCCGGCGATCAGCTGGAAGGCATGGGTGTTTTCCGGGATCTTGTCGGTGCGCGGCGTGGAATAGATAAGCTCTCCCTGGGAATTCTTGCTTGGAATGTGAACAAAGCCGCCGCGCCACGCCTGCAGTTTCGGCTCCTGATAGATCATCATGCTATTCAAGGCGATGCCGCTGGCGTTGAGGACGCAGTAGGTCCCGGGAAGCTCCGCCAGGCGCAACTTGTCCTTGTCCTTTTCGTAAACGAAGTGCTCGACTTGGATCAACGTCACTCCCCAGACCGCCTTGCCGGCTTTCTGTTCGCCTGGCAGATCGATGTTCCCGAACGCCCGCTGCAAGGCATCGATTTGAACATCCCTGCGAGGATCGGTGGCCTTGCTCTTCGACCGCAAGAAGGCGTCCTGCTGCTTGAGGCAAGCGGCACGGCCCTTCGCGCCGCCCGCGGCGAAGGCGAAAGTTTCGCCCTCGACCTCAATCGAATCGCCATCGCTAATTCGTTTGAAATTGAGGCGGCATTCCTTGGGGCGATCGGGCCAGTAGATAAGCGGACCACTGAGCAGGGCGGTGATGAAATAGCCGCTCACCAGGTTGCGGGCTTCCCTAATGTCACTCAAGGCAGCCGGATTGCTTGCGGCATCGGCGATGGCTT
>JANPCS010000092.1:0-2103 GCA_031431065.1 Hyphomicrobiales bacterium
TGGCCAATACAAAGCTATCGCTGCCACTGCCACCGGTAAGTTTGTCCCTCACCGCACCGCCATTCAACATGTCATTGCCGTTGCCCGCCCTGATCCGGTCGAAGCCATCGCCACCGCGGATGTTGTCATTTCCAAGACCACCGGCAATGAAGTCACCGCCACTGCCGCCGGTGATCAGATCATTGCCATCGAGGCCGGCAAGAAAATCCTTGCCGCTGCCGCCGCTGATGTTGTTCCTGCCAATCGTGCCGAGAATGGTCTCATCGGCGGTTTGTTCGACCGCGCCGACATCGACGATGCCATCGATAATGCGGGCCAGAAGCCTGGCATCAAAGGGCAAGGTCTCGTTCCTGTCGCCGTCGCCGTCGAGGTCAAAGTCATCCTTGCTGATCAAGCTGTTCTTGCCGAAGCCAATCAGGATCGAGCCATCAAGCGGCGACAGGGTCAGCACCGCGCCACCATTGTCAAGCAACTCGCCCAGGCCAATATTCCCGGCGTTTTCGAGATTGCCGCTGCCCGCCAGGATATCGACGTCAGTTCCAAAGATGCTGTTCGTGGCCTTGGTTATGCCGCCAAACATGAAGATATCAATTTCCGTTCCAGCTTTGCCGCTGGTGTTATCGGCGACCACGGAATTAAGGAGGACGAGCTGGACGCCCTGTCCGGCAACAATTCCGGATGTACCAGTCTTGTTGGCGTGATTGCCGGTGACCGTGCAATTGATCAGCACCAACTTGCCAGTCTCGAGTAGTATACCTGCGCCGCCGGACTTGACACTGGTGTTGCCGGTGATTGTGGTGTTGACGAGCGTCATGTTCGCCGCATTGTTGCGGATGGCGCCGCCGTATTCTCCGGCCGAGTTGCCGGTGAACAGCGAATTGACCACTCTGACCTTGCCGCCATTGTAACCGGCATAGAGACCACCCGCGCCGTAGTCGGCGGAGCAATTGCTGATGGTCGAATTGATAATGTTGATTTCGCCGAAATTGCGCGAGTAAATACCCGCACCCTCGTCGCTGTTGCCATCGGTGATGGTCAAGCTCCTGATGGTCACATTGGTGTCGCCGAGGAATATCCGCTCTTCGATGTCTATGATGCGGGTCTTGTTTTGTCCGGAAAGCGTAATGTCGGCCTTGCCATCATTGTCGACATCGCCGTTGATTGTCAGGCTGGAGTCGATTTCCAGCTTGGTCTGCAAATTGATCGTCTGACCCTTAAGGCTGGCATCGAAGACAATCTTGTCGGCGCGAACGGTGTTCTGTTGGGCTTGCAGGATGGCGGCGCGCAGTGAACCGTCACCGCTGTCGTTGGTGTTGGTGACCGTGATGATTGCCATGAGAGCTCGCTCCATTCGAACATTGTTAGCCGCGCGGAATTCGAGGCTGGCCCAAGGGCTCAAAGCAGTCAAGTTGATTCAGATCTTTAACGATAGAGCAATCAGCAGGTGCCGCTATACGATATCGAAATCGGCTGCCGCGATGGAAGTGCTGGAGCCGCTGAAGTCGGCGATCACCCGGGCGCCGCCGGCCGCAGAACCATTGCCGTCGAAGATTAGTTCGCCGGTTGCGGTGTTGAAGATGAAGCGGTCGTTGAGATCGCCCGCCTGCCCCGTGGCGTCGGTCCGGAAGCGGGCCCCCGCCAAAGCTCCAGCCTGTAGTCCGGCGCCGAATTCGGCTGCCGAGATCTCGAGCGAATCCTTGCCCGATACGAAACCGGTAATTGTATCGGCGCTGGAAGCCTGTTTCGAAAGCACCAGGACGTCGAGGCCGCCGCCGCCAGTCAGCGTGTCGGCGCCGGAACCACCGGCCAGGCGGTCACTGCCGACGCCGCCATTGATGATGTCGTCGCCGCTGAAGCCATTGAGGATGTTGGCCACATTATTGCCGGTCAGCCGGTCGGCAAAACCAGACCCGAAGATGTTTTCAAACAGGCTGATGGTGTCGCCCCGGGCGTGGCCGCCCGCAGCCTTGTCAGTCAGCAGATTGATGATCACTTTGGCGCTGGAGCTTTCGTAACTCAGCGTGTCGCCATCGCCGGCGCCACCGTTCAGCACATCGCCGCGGGCACCGCCGCTGATCGTGTCGTCGCCGCTGAAGCCGTTGA
>JANPCS010000093.1:0-3211 GCA_031431065.1 Hyphomicrobiales bacterium
TTTGGAGCCAGTACAGGCGCTGCTTCAGCTTTGAAAGCTGCGGCCTCATCGCCCGCGCCGATATCGAGCCGGGTGATTTTCTTCCCGTCAGCCCCGGTCAGCCTGGCTTCGAACACCTCACCGGCGCCGGTCGCCAGCGTCGCGACCAGCGACCAGTATTCGCGGCTGACGAATTTCTCGATCTCCATCTCGCGGTCGCAGACCAGCCTGAGCGAGACCGACTGCACACGCCCGGCTGAGCGCGCGCCGGGCAGCTTGCGCCACAGCACCGGCGACAGGTTAAAGCCGACCAGATAATCCAGCGCGCGGCGCGCCAGATAGGCATCGACCAGGGCGGCATCGATATCGCGCGGATGCTGCATGGCTTCCAGCACCGAGGATTTGGTGATGGCGTTGAAGACGACACGGCTCACCGCCTTGCCTTTCAGGGCGCCCTTTTTCTTCAAAACTTCCAGCACATGCCAGGAAATCGCCTCGCCCTCGCGGTCCGGGTCGGTGGCGAGGATCAGGCGGTCGTCGCCTTTCAGTGCTGCCGCAATATCAGACAGCCGCTTGGCCGACTTGCCGTCGACCTCCCAGGACATGTCGAAATCCTCGTCGGGCCTGACCGAACCATCCTTGGCGGGCAGATCGCGGACATGGCCATAGGAGGCCAGGACGGTGAAATCCTTGCCGAGATATTTGTTGATGGTCTTGGCCTTGGCCGGGGATTCGACGACGACAACGGTCATTCAGTGTCCTGATCGGGTTTCGTGGCCTCATATAGGCAACGTTCCGGGATCGCAAGGCGCGGCAAATTATGTGGTTGCCATCAATTTCAATCTCTAGATGCTTTCCTAAGTGTTAAATCCCTCTAAGAGTGTATTTGATGAAAATTTGCATCATGGAGATTTGCAGGTGGCAGGTGAAACCATGTTAACCGCGGCACGAAACATAATCTTTGAGAGAGTTACTGAAAAGAAATCGACTTCACCGGGTTCGGTTCCAATTGAGAAGCAACAGCGGGAGACGGCGCAGTACATCGCCGACATGATCCTGGAACTGCGAAACATGGCAAAGTCGGCGCAGCTTTATCAAGTCATGGTTCCGTTGGAATACTCCTATTACGAGGCCTTTTCGGCGGCCAACAAGGTCGAGATTCCGCCGGAGGAAGCCGAGCGGCTGCGGGAACTTTCCAGGGTTGCGGCCGAATTGGAAACGATTCCGGAAGACTATTGAGCCGCGGTTGCCCAAACGCGGCAGAGCGCGATCCGAGCCGGTCCCCCTATCGGCTTCAGGGTCGCGCTTTCCGGATGCCCGGTGAGCAAGGCATGGCCCTCGGGGGCTGTTCGCCCCGCAAAAAGAAGTTGGCCGGACAGCACATAGAGCAAGAGCCAGTTTCCCGCAGGGGCGAGCGTGCCGGGTTCGGTCAGGTGAACATGAGCAAGTTCGCCGCGCCCATAGTCACGGTTGACGATCAGATTGAAATCCCGAACCGGGCCGGCCAGCAGGCGGGCCGAGATGTGCCAGTCGCCTGAGAAGCCGACCGGCGTGAAGGCCGGCGCGGCGCTGAGTATGCCGGAGGGGCCGCCGTCGAGCAGTATGCCGGCGCCTTCGATCGTCATGATGTGACGGTCGCAGCCGGGGAAAGTCGAGAAGAGACCATCAGACGCAACCCCGGCGATGCTGACCCGCCAGTTCATTTCTCCATCGGGGCCATCGGCGCGATAGATTTCAGTGGTGGTTCCGAGGCCGTTTTTCCACGGCATGTCGCGGAATTGCGCTGGGGTAATGAGGATCACAGGGCATGGCTCGCGATGCCTATGGGCTCGGCATGGGCGATGACGCGGCGGATTTCCGGATAGTGTTCCTTCAGACTGGCTTCGATGCGGTCGATGTCGTCATGGATGTGTTCGACCGTCTCTCCGGCCTGGCACCAACAATGATAATGCAGAAACAGGCCCTCGTCGTTGCGCCGCAAGCGGATGGAATGAAAATCCGACAGGCGCTTGTGGCGGCGGGCAAAGGCCAGCAGGCTTGCCCGGACCTTGGCGGTCAATTCGGGATCGGCATCATGGCCCTCGAGCAGGCGCTCGGGCTGTGGTTCGATGTGGCTTTCGACTTCGACATCGTTGCCCAGTTCACTGCGGATGGCGTCTTCGAGCCTGGTGGCCGTGTCATGGGCCTGGCCCAGCGGCATCGAGCCCTCGACCTCGAGATCGAAGCTGACGGCAAGCTTGCCGTCGATCTGCTGGACGGTGAGATGATGAATGGCGAGGTTGCGGTGCGCGGCGATCAGCATCACCTTTTGAAATACGCTCTCGCTGTCGAGGGCCACCGGATTGGCGGTAACGGTGATGTCGGCGTTGGGAAACCGAGCCTGGACTTTCTCGTGGATCGCCTGCTTGGTTCGGATGATATCGTCGATGGGCATGGTGCGGGCGACCTCGACGACGATTGATGCGAACAACGTGGCACCGGCCGGCCGCAAGCGCAGCGACTTGAGGCTGAGCACGCCATGCATATCCGACACGATCTCACGCACCGCCTCGGTGGCCCCGGCGGGCGCTGTATCCAGCAGGGTGTTGAGGGTGCGCGCGCCCAGCGCCCATCCGGCATGGGCGACAAAGCCGGAGACCACCAGTGCCGCCAGCGAATCGGCCCAGGGAACGCCGACCCAAACGGCAACCAGGCCGCCGAACACCACCATCGAACTCCACATGTCGGAGGAGAAGTGCAGCGCATCTGCTTCAAGCGCCTCACTCGAGGTTTTTTCGGCCACGCGTTTCAGGGCGCGCGCCCGATTGTAATCGATGACGATCGAGCCGCCGATGACGGCGAAAGCCCACCAGGTGACTTCGACGTGGTGGACGCCACTGGAGAGAAGCCGGCTTGCCGCCTCCCAGACGATCCAGGCGGTGGTGAGAAAGAGCAGGGCGGTTTCGACCAGGGCGGCAATGCTTTCGATCTTGGCGTGACCGTAATGATGCTGGTCATCGGCTGGCTGGTCTCCCCACCTGATGGCGAAATAGGTGACGATGGTGGCGCCGAAATCGATCAGGCTGTGGATGGCCTCGGACAGAATGCCGAGCGAACCGGTTAAGATGCCGGCAGCAAACTTCGCCGCGGCCAGCAGGGCGCTGGCGGCCATCGACACGAGGGCGACGTTCTGCTTTTCCGAACGGGACATGATTGCTGTCTAGTCCCCGGGCTCCGGCTACTCAAGCCATTC
>JANPCS010000094.1:0-9118 GCA_031431065.1 Hyphomicrobiales bacterium
CATCACAAAGCGCCACAACAACACCCCGAGAAAGTGCTTGAACTACTTGACCCCAATGGAAGTCTGGACCAAACACGTCAAAACTCTAACCGTCGCACTTCAACCGTGAATCCATCTCCCGGCTTTCGCCGGGATGACGGATTTGGGGGCCAGTGAGTCATTTGATCTGGCGTCTGGTATTCGTTATTTGGAAAATTCCACTGCAAAACTCAGGAGTAATCCCCAAACGCAAACCGATTGAGCACGGCCTCAACCTCGCGCGCCCCGGCATCTGTCGCCGCAATGACCCGCGGCACCCGGCCACCGAGTTCGGGATTAGGCAGGTCGAGGAATTGCCGTGCCAATTCTTCGGAGCCGAATGCCCAGTTGGCCACCGAAATGACTCGTTTCAGCCCCTCGACCGCATCCGTCATGTTCGTGCCAGCCACGGCTCTCGCTCCATCAAGAGAAACATCAAACCTCCCTCGCCCGCTCCCGCAGCTTGAACTTCTGGATCTTCCCCGTGCTGGTCTTCGGCAAATCGGCAAACACCACGTGCTTCGGCACCTTGTAGCGGGCGAGGCCGTCGCGGCACCAGGTAATGATGTCGTCGGCGGTCGCGCTCTTGCCCGGTTTCAATTCGACGAAGGCGCAAGGGGTTTCGCCCCATTTCTCGTCAGGCCGCGCCACTACCGCTGCCGCCTGCACCGCTGGGTGCTTGTAGAGCACGTCCTCGACCTCGATTGACGAGATGTTCTCGCCGCCCGAAATGATGATGTCCTTCGAGCGGTCCTTGATCTGGATGTAACCATCGGCATGCAGCACCCCTAAGTCGCCGGAATGGAACCAGCCGCCCGCGAAAGCCTCGGCACTCGCCTTGGGGTTCCGGAGATAGCCCTTCATCACCACATTGCCGCGGAACATGACTTCGCCCATCGTCTCGCCGTCGGCTGGAACCGGCACCATCGTCTCGGGGTCCATCACGGTGAGGTCTTCGAGCGCGTGATAGCGCACGCCCTGCCTGGCCTTCTTGGTGGCGCGCTGCGGACCGTCGAGCAAATCCCAGTCGGTCTTCCAGTCATTCACGACGGCCGGGCCATAGGTTTCGGTGAGGCCATAGAGATGCGTGACGTTGAAACCCTGCTCCGCCATCGCCGCCAGCACGGCTTCAGGCGGCGGGGCGGCGGCGGTAAAGAACTCGACCTTCTGCGTGAGGGATTTCTTTTCTTCCGGAGGTGCGCCGAGAATGGCCGACATGACAATCGGCGCCCCGCACAGGTGCGTGACCTTGTGTTCGGCGAGAGCCTCCCAGATCAGTTTCGAGCGCACCCACCTGAGCATGACGTGCGTGCCGCCGATCACCGACAGCGACCACGGGAAGCACCAGCCGTTGCAATGGAACATCGGCAGCGTCCACAGATAGACAGCATGTTTCGGCATGCCGCCGGTCAACACATTGCCTTGCGCCAAGAGATAGGCACCGCGATGATGATAGACCACGCCCTTGGGGTTGCCTGTCGTGCCCGATGTATAGTTGAGCGAGATCGCCTCCCACTCGTCCGCCGGCCACAGCCATTGAAATTCGGGATCGCCACTTGCCACGAACTGTTCGTAGTCGATGGAGCCAACGGTTTCGCCCTCGACCGCGAACTCGGGATCGACGTAGTCGATGACAATCGGATGCGGCGTGGTCATCAGGGCGAGCGCGTCTTTCGCCAGTTTGGAGAATTCCTTGTCGACGATGAGCAGCCGGGTTTCCGCGTGCGCCAGCGAGAAGGCGATGGTCACGGCATCGAGACGGGTGTTGAGCGTGTTCAGCACCGCGCCGGTCATCGGCACGCCATAGTGGCATTCGAGCATGGCGGGTGTGTTGGCCAGCAGCACCGAAACCGTTTCGCCCTTCTTGATGCCGGCCTTCGCCAGCGCCGAGCCAAGCTGGCGGCAGCGCGCGTGGAACCGCGCATAGCTGGTGCGCGCGCCGCCATGGATGATCGCCACATGATCGGGATAAACCGAAGCCGAGCGCGCCAGGAAGGAGAGCGGCGTCAGCGGTTGGTAGTTTGCAGAATTTTTTTCGAGATCGTGGTCGTAAACGGACATGCGGGGCACCCTGAAAGAACCGGTGCCTCATATCCCACATCAGTCCCGATTCAAAGCGCGGCCAGACCTTCGTTGTAACGCTTGAGGGCCGGCAACTGGCCAAGCCAGCGCGCCATGATGCCCGCCAGCCACCAACTGAACAGAGCAACGGCAACACCGGCATAACCGTCGATCGCGTAGTGCCAGCCCAGATGCACCGAGCCCACCAGGATCACCACCGCATAAGCCATGAAGAACCAGCCGAGGCGTTTCGACACGCGGGCGAAGGCCAGCGCAAACAGCACGGCGGAGGCATTGTGCATCGATGGCATGGCGGAGATACCGAGTGGCGGGCCCTTGCCGGTGTAACCGTCCCACAGCATCTGTTGGGTATCGAGGAACCACAGGGGAATGCGCGTGTCGGCGGCGTTGAGATAAGCGAAAAGGTCTGTGTACGGATTGGGCGCCAAGCCCAGCTCGTCGTAATAGACGGGGCCGGCCGAGGAGAAATACACCGCCAGCAAGCCGCCGCCAATCCACCAGGCCAGCATATAGGAGAGGAAAAAGCGGGTGCGCAACTCGTTTGCCTGCTTCTGGAAGCCGAACCAGAACCACGCCGCGAACAGCGCCACGAACCAGAAATTATAGGCCATGTTGACGGCGTAGGTAACGTAATCATAACCAAGCAGCGGCTGCAGGATCGCCCACGGATCAAGCCCGAAATGCAGCGCCCGATCCCAATGCATGAACGTCACATCCCAGGAAAAGGGATTGATGGCAGGAATGGCGGGCTTCAACTCGATCATCGCCTTGTTGAAGAACACCATGGCGGTGAACACCGGCAGTGCGTTGATGAGAAGCTTCGGCCGCATGACCAGCGTGGCGATGTCGGCCCCCAGCGCCTTGATCGGACTCTCGGGCTTGACGATTAAAACGTATTGAATGAGTCTGATGATGAGCATCACGATCAGCCCGACCGGAAGCGCGAAACTCAGGAGATCGAGCAGCACCAGAAACACCGGCGCCTTGCCGTGCTGCGGCAATTCCGGCATCATCAGCCAGTTGCCGAACAGATAGAGTACCGGGATGGCGAAGAAGAACCACTGCGCCCGGAAGCTTAGAGCGAAGAGCGCCAGGATGCGCAAGAACCGAGGCGGTGAGGCGCTGTCGATATAGGTCATGTCAGGCTTTCCGCCGCAATGGCTGCACGATAGTCGGAAACTGCACGTGCCGTTTCCCACCAGCGCGCCACCGGCCCGGCGATCCACCACACACCTGCTGCCAGCGCCATGGCAATGTAGCCATCGATCGCATAGTGCCAGGCGAGGTGCACCGATCCGATGAAGATCAACCCGCAGTGTGCGGCGAGAATGGCCCGCACCCAGCGCGGCCGCCCGCCGCTGGCCAGCACGAACAGCAGGGCCGTGGCATTGTGCATCGACGGCATGGCCGACACGCCACCGAAGGCCGAGCCTTCGGCATGCAGGTCCCACAACATGTTCTGCGTCATCAGCGCCCAGATCGGCGCGTGGTCATTGGCTTGATTGAGGTACGCCATCAGCGGCGCATAAGGATCGGGCGAATTGCCAAGCTGGGTGAAATAGCAAGGTCCGGCCGAGGAGAAGAGCACCGCCAGAACCCCACCGCCCAGCATCCAGATCAACACATAGCTGATCATGAAACGCGTACGTCCGGCGCCGGGCGCGGCGATGAAGGCGTAATAGGCCCAGAACACATTCATTACCACAAACCACATATTGTAGTTGAGATTGATGAGGAAGGTGATCGGCCAATAGCCCAGCACCGGCTGCAGCAGCTCCCACGGCCGGTAGCCGAAATGCAGGGCGCGGTCCCAGGCATCGAACGTCAGGTCCCAGGAAAACGGATTGATAACCGGCACATAGGCCTTGAGCATGGTGAAGACATACATGAATATCACCAGTGCCAGCACCGCGGGCAAGCCATTGGCCATGCGCTGACGATCACTGAGCACCGCCTTCAGCCGCCGCCACAGGGCCGGAATTGGGTGATCGGGCTTATCGTTAACCGCCATCTCGACGAACAGATAGCCGGTAAGCCCCAACAATATGGCGGGCATCGAAAAGAACAGGATGCCGAAGAGAATCTCGCCGCCTGGCTTCGTTCCCATGCCGGGTACGGCGTAATGCAGCGCTACAAATCCCGCCACATGCGCCAGAACCAGGCTCAGTAACAATCCATGGGCATTGAAGCTCAGGCGCAAAAGCCGGCCGAATCCGCCGCCCGCGGTTTCCGCCGCCGAACGTACCGATGCCGTCTTTGACCCCATGCCCATGCCCTCGTGACGTGCGAAATCGCCGCGGACAATGGCAGTTCGGACTTAAGATTGGTTAAACCGCTGCATCGTGGCGCCCATGCGGAAAGCCGTGTGGCCAGCCAAAGCGCAATCGGCTAGGTACGGCCCGGACAAACGATACGGAAATCATGAGCAATACAAATCCAGTCCGCGCCCGCTGGGCGGTGGGCGCCTCTTTCCTCTTGCATGGCACGCTCATCGGCGCCTGGGTGCCGCATATTCCGCTCGCCAAGGACCGCATCGAAGCAGGCCCCGCCGTCTTCGGACTGGCGCTTCTGGCCTTTGCCGCAGGTGCCGTTGCCGCCATGCCCGTCGCCGGGGTGCTGATCAACCGCTATGGCAGCGCCAGACTCACCACCGTCACCGGCGTGCTGTTCTGCCTTGCCTTTTTCGGCCCCATTCTGGCGCCCACATTCCTCACCTTCGTCATGGCCGGCTTTGTCTTGGGGGTGGGCATCGGCAGCATGGACGTGGCGATGAACGCCCATGGCATCGCCGTCGAAAAGGCCTTGAAGCTTCCGACCATGTCGATGTTTCACGGTGGCTTCAGCGTCGGCGGCATGGCCGGCGCCTTTCTTGGCGCGGCCTTGCTGCAACTCGCTGGCGAGGTGGTGCAGGCCGTCATCGTTTCGGCGATCTGCCTGGTCATCCTGTTCATCGCTCAGCGGAATTATCTGCCGCCGTCGGTCGACAAGGGTCTGTCGGGATCGCATTTCGCCTGGCCGACGAGGGCCACCATCGGCTTGGGCTTTCTGTGCTTTCTGGCCCTGATGATCGAAGGTTCGATCCTCGACTGGGTGGCCATCATGATGCGCGAGAAATTTTTGATCGACGCCAGCTTCGCGGCTCTGGGCTTCGGCTTCTATCAGGGCGGCATGGCAGTCGCCCGGCTCACCGGCGACTGGATTCGCCTGAAAGTGGGTGCCGTCCGCATGGTGACGGTGAGCGCCCTGATGGCGGCCATCGGCACCGCCGTGGCCCTGGCCGTCACTTCGCCTTATCTGGCGATTGCCGCCTTCGTATTCGCGGGCCTCGGCATCGGCAATGTGGCGCCGGTGCTGTTTGCCGGTGGTGGCAGGCTGGAGCCCGATGCGCCGGGCCGCGGCATCGCGGCGGTAACGACGCTCGGCTATTCGGGCTTCCTCTGTGGTCCGCCGCTCATCGGCTTTGCCGCCGAACTCACCAACCTCAACACCGCCTTGTATCTGACCGTCATTGCAGCTGTCATCATCGCGTTCTATGCAAGATCGGTGAAATCAGCCGACACCTACTAGGGAGGTCCGATCATGAGTTTTGCAGGGAAGCGCATTGTCATTACCGGTGCTGGCCGTGGCCTGGGCGCCGCCTTCGCGGTGGTTCTGGCAGACCAGGGAGCCGAAGTCATCATGACCGGGCGCAACCCGGAAAACCTCATGTCGCTGGCCGAATCAATCCGCCTGCGCACAGGGAAGCGCCCCGCCACGCACCAGCTCGACATGGCCGATATTTCCGCCGTGACGCTCTTCGCCAAGGGAATGCGCGATGAGGAAAAGCCCCTCGACATCTTGATCAACAACGCCGCGCAATGGCTGCCCGGCAAGCTGCATGATAATGATGCCTATGCCATCAGCCAGACCATCACCGGCATCGTCACCGGAACATTATTGTTTACCCGCGGCCTGATCCCGCTGCTCGAGAAATCCGGCGCCGGCGACATCATGAACATCGTTTCGATTTCGGGCATCGCCAACACGCCACTGCTCGGCGCCTCGGTGGCCTACTACGCCGCCAAGCACGGCCAAGCCGGCATGAACGATGGCCTGCGCCAGGAACTGAAGGGCCGGCCGGTGCGCGTGCAGGCGATCTATCCTTCTTACATCAAGGACATTTCACCCTTGAACGATGCCGAGTGGACTGCCACGCCCGAGAACACCTCATGGGCCACCAACCGCGACATCCTCGAGGCGGCACTCTTCGCCCTGAGCCGCCCGCGCCACATGACTCTCGCCTCGATCGTCGTCGATCCCGATAGCGGCGGGCTCTATTGACTCACAAACCAATGTGTATTGAGGTTTGCCTGTGAAACTGCAAGACCGCGTTGCCATTGTCACTGGATCTGCACGCGGTATCGGGCTGGCGATCGCCGAGCGCTTCGTGGCCGAAGGTGCTGTCGTGGTGATGTCCGATATCGCCGATCGGGCTGGCGAAGCGGCGGCGAAAGCAATCGGCGCCACTTATATCCATTGCGATGTCTCGCAATCACAACAGGTCAACGCCTTGACCGCTGCCGTTGTTGAAAAGTTCGGCGCCGTCGATATTCTCGTCAAAAATGCCGGCATCAGCGTGGTGATGGATTTCCTCGCGATCAGCGAGGCCGACTATGACCGCGTGCTCGGCATCAACCTCAAAGGGTCGTTTCTGATGCTGCAGGCCTGCGCCAGGGCGATGATTGATCAGGTCAAGGCGGGGCGCAAACCCGGCGCCATCATCAACATGTCGTCGGTCAATGACACGCTGGCCATTCCCACCATCGTGCCCTACTGCATCTCGAAGGGCGGCGTTTCGCAACTGACCCGGTCGACCTCGATTTACCTCTCCGCCCATGGCATCCGCGTCAATGCCATCGGCCCCGGCTCGATCCGCACCGACATGTTCAAGGCGGTGGTGAACGATGAGGCGGCGATCGCCCGCGTGATGTCGCGTACCCCGCTGGGCCGCGCCGGTGAGCCTTCGGAAGTGGCCTCGATCGCCGCCTTCCTCGCGTCTGACGATGCCAGTTACGTGACGGGCGAAACGATTTATGCCGACGGCGGCCGCTTGCCGCTGAACTATACGGTTCCGGTCAGGGAATGATCCGCAGTATCCGCAGCTCGGACATGGCTCAGCCCGTCACCAGCACGATCTTGCCGATATGCTCGCTCGATTCCATGAGCGCGTGTGCCTTCGAAGCCTGAGCCAAAGGAAAAGTCTTGTAGATGATCGGTTTCAGCTGTTTGGCGCCAAACAGCGGCCACACTTGCCGTTCCAGGGCACGGGCGATTTCGGCCTTTTCGGCAACACTGCGCGGCCTCAATGTCGAGCCAGTGAAGGTCAGCCGCTTGAGCATGATCGGCAGCCAGTCGGCCTCGAACCTCGAGCCCTTCTGAAAGGCGATCATCACGATGCGGCCATGCAGGTTGGCCACTTTCAGATTGCGCCCCACGTAGTCGCCACCGACCATGTCGAGGATGACATCGGGCTTGAGCCCCTTCTCGGCGCAGACGGCCACGAAATCCTGCGTCCGGTAATTGATGGCATGGCCGGCACCCAGATCGCGGCAGGCCCGGCATTTTTCGTCCGACCCCGCCGTCACCACGACAATTGAACCGAAGGCCTTGGCCAACATGATGGCCGTGGTGCCGATGCCGCTTGACCCGCCATGGATCAGCAAGGTCTCACCCGGCTGCAGCCGCCCGCGCTCGAAGACGTTGGTCCACACGGTGAAAAACGTCTCGGGGATCGCCGCCGCTTCGATGAATGACAAGCCGGGCGGAACCGGCAGCGCATTGTCCTCGTGCACCACGCAGAACTCGGCATAACCGCCGCCCGGCACCAGCCCGCAGACCCTGTCGCCCACCTCATAGCGCTTGACGCCCGTGCCCAGGCCCACCACCTCGCCGGCGATTTCGAGACCCGGCGTATCGGGTGCACCAGGTGGTGGCGGATATCCGCCCTGGCGCTGCAGCATATCGGGCCGGTTGACGCCCGCTGCCTTGACCTTGACCAGAACCTCTCCGGGCTTCGGCACCGGCACCTTGAGCTTCACCGGCTGCAAGACATCCGGTCCGCCGGGCGTGGTGATGGCAATGGCGATCATGTCCTGCATGGGGACTCCCTGAAATAAAAAACCGCTTTCGGTACAGTTAGGGTTGAACTCGCGGTGCCCGCAATGGCAAAATGGCACAAAGCGGAGTGAACCAGATGAGTTTCGAAGACCTTCCGGCAAAGAAACCGGGCATCGTGGTGGGTGAAAATCTCGACCTGCTCTCGGTGTTCGAATTGGAACAGCGGGTTCAGGCTTTGGACTCCGAGATTGCCAGAACCAATGCCGCAATCGCCGCCAAACACGCCTCGAAATCGGCTGCCGACGCCTTTTTCCGCAACTGACACAGCTGGGTTCAGACAATCTTTGCGTTAACACAGCACCAAGTTAACGAATTGGTAAGAAATTAACGATATTTCTTAAGGTGTAATCCTTGACCGGATTGCGCCGAGTGGCTCCTGTCACTCTGTTTGACGCCTCCCTGTTAAATAACTTCAAGCCGCGCCTCGTGCGCGGCTTTTTTCTGGCATCGCTCTTGCTCTGAGTTACCCACAGCAGGACGGTTCGGCGTTATTGACCATAACTCAATGAAAGGTCATTATCCCGGCGGTTATGCTCAATCGTAATGATGAGCTTAAGGATTTGTTGACCATGCCGGGCCTTGAAAAGACCTCCACGACCGTTGATTTCCTGTCGCACTTCACGGCGTCGGAGCAGTTTGACAAGGTCTTCAAGGAGGGCATGGGCCTGGTCGAGGAGACCGCCAATTACCTCGATGGCCCCGGCCGGATCGATGCCCGGTTGCTCGACCGCCATGGTGCCGTCGCCTACGCCACCGAAAGCATGCGCCTGACGACGAGGCTCATGCAGCTCGCTTCCTGGCTGCTGCTGCAGCGCGCCATAGGCGCCGGCGAAATGACCCAGGAAGAGGCCGGCAAGGAAAA
>JANPCS010000095.1:0-13460 GCA_031431065.1 Hyphomicrobiales bacterium
TGGACGAGATCGACAGACCCCAGTCGGGCGACGGCGGCTGCAGGCCGAAGCCGATGAAGCTGAGCGTCGCCACCGTGAAGATGGCGTAACCCAGGCGCACCGTCGCCTCGACCAGGATGGGCGGGATGACATTGGGCAGGATTTCGATGAACATGATGTAGAGCCGGTTCTCGCGGCGGAGTTCTGCCGCCGCCACATAGTCGAGTCCGCGTTCAGCCAGAACGCCGGCCCTGACGGTGCGCGCGATGATCGGCGCGAAGGTGAAGCCGATGACGAACAGTACCGTGAAGGTCGAGGTGCCAAGTGCCGTCAGCGCCAGCAGTGCCACGATCACCGTCGGCAATGCCAAGACTGCATCGACGATGCGGCTGAGGACCTCGTCGATCAGTCCGCCGAAATAGCCCATGGTGAGGCCAAGGGCCGTTCCGAGAATGGTACGGGTGCTGGTGGGCAGTGGCGCCACCGTCAGAAGGTCGCGCGCCCCCGCGATGACCGGCGAGAACCCGGCGCGGCCAAGCTGGTCGGTGCCGAACCAATGTTCGCCCGACGGCGGCAGCAGCGAATTGAGAAGATCGTCCGCGAACGGATCATAGGGAACCAGATGGCGCCCGAACAGCGCGCAGGCGGCCCAGAACACCACCACCGCGGCACCGGTCATAAAGGATGGCGACCGCAGCAGCCGCAAACCATCGCGCTGCCAGCCGATGCGCGGGCCATTGCTGGCTGCGGGCTCAGTAGCACTCATTCCCGGTCACCAAAGCGGATGCGTGGATTAAGCCTCGCATACAGCAGATCCGCCAGCAGCGTGGTCAGCGCGAAAAGTGCTCCGACCGTCATCACGCCGGCCTGCAGCATCGGGAAGTCCTTCTTGTTGGCCGCCGTGTAAATAAGACTGCCGATGCCCTGATAATGGAACAGAATCTCGATCACCACGAGGCCGCCGATCAGATAGACCGTCTGCGTGGCGACGACGCTGATGGTCGGCAGCAGCGCATTGCGCAGCACATGCCGCCAGATGACCTGGGTGTGGGAAAGACCTTTCAAAACGGCGGTGCGCGTGTATTCGGCGTCGAGCGCCTCGATCATCCCGGCCCGCGCCATGCGGGCGATGTAGCCGAAGAGAATCAACACCAGCGGCACCGATGGCAGCAGCAGATAATAGACCTGAGTCAGCGGCCCCGAGCCTGGAGGCCAGGTGGCGGAAATGGGAAACCACCGGAGCCACACACCGAAGATGAGGATCAGCACGATGCCCGAGACAAATTCCGGCACGATGGTTGCCGACATGCCGGCCACCGTGATGATGCGGTCAACGGCGCGGCCGCGATGGAGCGCGGCAATGACCCCACCCAGAATGCCGAGTGGCACGACCAGAAGGAAAGCCACCGCGGCAAGTTTCGCCGAATTCAGCAGCGCCTCGCCGAGAAAGGGCGCGACCGGCGAGCGGTAGGCATAAGAAAGTCCCAGATCACCGGTGACGAACCCCGAGATCCAGTCGCCATACTGAATGAGCAGCGGCCGGTCGGTTCCCATTTCGTGGTTGAGCACATCGACCGCCTTCTGATCGGCGAAGGGACCGAGCATGGCGCGCCCGACATTGCCCGGCAGCATGCGGCCTCCGGCAAACACCAGAAGGCTCAGCAACCACAAGGTCGCCAGCGACAGAACACAACGTTTCAGAACATACTTAAGGATTGCCCCGTCTCCCCTGGTCCCTCGAACGTCGCTCCACTCCGGCACCGTGTGGCGCCGGAGTGGAAAAGGCGTTCGCTGCAATCCTCAGAGACTGGCCTGACCCAGATGCAGGTGGCCCATGGCCGTCGGCTGGACTCCGCTGGCGCCCTTCTTGGTGACGGTGAGGAAGTCGTAGAAGTAGCTGAAGATCACCGGCGTCTCGTCGAGCAGTAGGGTCTGAATCTTGCTGGCCGTGGCGCGTTGCGATTCGAGATCGAGCGAGCCGAAGTAGCTCTTCACCAACCCATCATATTCGGCATTGTTGAAATGCGCCGAGTTCCACGTGCCGGTGCTGGCCAGCGGCGCCTGAAGGAAGACATTGGGAACGCCGCGATGGCCATAGTCGGTGATGCCCATCTCGGAATCGAGCCACGGCGACTTTCCCGGAACCGCATCGCCGTAATAGGCGCCCTGGTCCATGATGTTGAGCTGGATGTCGCCACCGATCTCCTTCACCGCGTTCTGAATGATCACCGCGTAGTCCGGGATCTCGAGATACTTCTCGGTGGTGAGTGTCGTCTTGAAACCGCCGCCCATGCCGGCCGCTTCCATCAGGGCCTTGGCGTCGGCGATATTCTTCTCGCGCTGCGGCACGGATGGGTCGGTTGAGGGATAGGCCGCCATGAATGGGCTGTCGTTGCCGATCTGCGCCTTGCCCTTCATCAGGCCCTGAACAATCTTCGGCCGGTCAAGGCAGAGTGCGATGGCGCGGCGCACGCGTTTGTCCTTGAACGGATCCATGTCGACCCGCATGTGCACCTGTTGATGCGCCGAGGACGGCGTGGCGATGATGTCGAAATTGGCATCGCTCAGCAGGCCGACGCCCTGCAGCACCGGGATCTGCTGGATGATGTCGATCTGGCCGCCTTGCAGCGCCAGGATTTCCGG
Source organism: Hyphomicrobiales bacterium (assembly GCA_031431065.1). Lineage (GTDB taxonomy): Bacteria > Pseudomonadota > Alphaproteobacteria > Rhizobiales > Aestuariivirgaceae > Aestuariivirga. The sequence goes on from JANPCS010000095.1 coordinate 2,623, forward strand.
CTGGTAATCGGCGAAGAAGGTGATTTCGATGCGATCCGGAAGCGGCGGCTTGCCCCAGTAGTTCGGGTTGCGCACGAACGAGGCGCCAACTTTCGGCGTGTATTTTTCCAGCATGAAGGGGCCGGTGCCGGGCATCGAGGTCTCGAAATTCTCCGGATACTCGGCCGGAACGATGATCGAGTTGTAGTTGTCGGTCGATACTGCATAGGGGAAGTTGCCGTTGGCCACATCGAGGTGGAAGGCCACGGTGTAATCATCGACCTTGCGGGTGCCGCCTTTCGACAGCATGCCGGAAAACACTGATAGTGCATTCGAGCCATTGGCGGGATCGGCGAGGCGGTCGAAGGTCGCCACAACATCATCCGCAGTCATCACCTTGCCATTGTGGAACTTGACGCCCTGGCGCAGCTTGAAGGTCCACACCGTACCGTCCTGGTTCGGCGCCCAGCTTTCGGCCAGCACCGGGATGGCGGTCAGATCGGCGCCCGACAGCACCAGGGTTTCGCCGAACTGCGACAGCACCGTCAAACCACCACCATCGGCGATCTTGACGGGATCGATGATGGCGGCTGGAACGATCTGGCCGAAGCGGATGGTGCCGCCCGCCGCAGCGCGCGCCGGAGTAGCGGTTGCGGCTTGATATCCGACCGCCGCCGTGACCGCACCGAGAAATGGCGCGGTGAGGCCCAGCACCGAGCCATAGCGCAGAAACTCGCGGCGGCTGACCGTGCCACGGACCAGTCCGTCGATCAGATGATTTTCGTGCGCGCTGCGGCCGCGCCGCAATGCGTCGAGAAGCCGGAAGTTGATCGTCATGTTTCCTCTCCTGTTTTTCTGCCGTCAGCTATCCGGCGGCTTTCTTGTGATGATCCAGTCAGCCCTTATTCTTGTTGTCCTGTCAATATCGATGACAGGCGCCTCGAATAGTAGCGGTAGAAATCCAGCACCGGACCTTCGAAATCGGCCGGCGCCAGGGGGCCTTTGGTATAGTAGCGCGAATTGTGACCGCGCACCATGTTGGCAAGCACCTCCTTGTCCTCGGCCATGTAGCCATGAAACAGCTTCACCGCGTAATCGACATCGCTTTGCTGCCAGGTCGAGCCAAAGAACATCAGGCCCATTTTCACTCGTACGCTGTTGACGGCCTCCGGCTGCACGCAGATGAAAGAGGAATAGTCGCCGCTGCATCCCGAAACGAGGCCTGGCGGGATCGCCAGCATCACGCAATTCATGGCCTCGGCATCGCTGAGATCGGGGTGGCCCTTGTAGGAGCGCGGCAGATCGGGCGAGAACCCGGCATTGTAGCCGAAATACGCATCGCCGGGGGGCAAGTGCGTGGAAAGTCTGGTCGGGTTCATCGGGTGCAGTGTTGTCTTGTGCAGCGGCGAGAGGTGATAGCCCTCCATGAAATTCTCGATAAAGCATTTCCAGTTCACCGGCCAACGGTCCTCGATGACGTAGCGCGTCATCATCTCTTCCATATGGTAGCTGGCAATCATCTGCTCGAGCCCCTGCAGGCGCGGCGCCAGCGGCGGCGGATTGGCGGAAAGGTTCACGAAGATGAAGCCGTGCCACTGCTCGCAAGCGAACTCCGGCAACCGGCAGGACGCTTTGTCGAAATTCTTGTGGGCCTCCATGCGCGGCGCCCCCGCCAGCTTGCCCTCGAGATCGTAAGACCAGTGATGATAAGGGCATACGAGGCGCGGGCCGTTGCCCTTGCCATCGACCAGGATCGAACCGCGGTGTCGGCAGACATTGGACAGGGCACGGAGCTTCAGATCTTCGCCGCGGACCGCCACGATGGGCTCGTCGCAAAGCTGGAAGGCCATGCGGTCGCCGGCTTTGGGCACTTCGTCGCTGCGCCCGATGCAAATCCATTCCTTGCCATAGAGATGCTCACGCTCCAGCGCCAGAACGGCCGGGTCGGTGTAATGGGAAACCGGCATCGACCACGCCTGATTGTAATCCACGGACTCGCTCTGTTGCAGCGCTTGGCCAAGCGCATGGAGGGTATCGTGGGCCATCATGCGACCCGGCCATAGAAGCCGATTTGTTCTTCCTTCGAAAACATTACGCCGGGTTTCTCATAGTAAGAGAACACCGCGATATAGCGCTCGTTCGGCCCCTTGCATGGCGTCACCCGGTGCAGGGTGTTCTTGCCCTTGAAGACATTGAGCGTGCCGGCCGAGAGCTTCAGCGTCTTCACCTCGTTGTCTTTTCCGCCCAGCAGCCGGGCCACGCCGTCGTAGTTGGGATCGCTGTCGCTGCGCAGATCGGAGCGGTACTGGAATTCGCCGCCAGCGCTTGGCTCCTGCAGCAGCAAGGTGGTGGTATATTCCGAGCGGTCGAAATGCCAGTTCAGCGCTTCGCCATCGCGGTACGACATGACATTGACGCGGGCCAGCGGATCGCGCATCGCGAACAGGGTTTCCTTTTGCATCGTGGCGGCGAGGAACACGATGAACTGCGGCCACTCATAGATCCAGGCCGGAACGCTCTGCGCAATCTGGTCGCCGCACACCGTGTGATTGATGGTATCGACGTGGCGCAGCGCCGGATGATCGGCGGCCAGTCCCGGCACCTCTTTGCGGAAATAGATATTGTGCGACCGCTTGTGAACGAAAGACAGCGTCTCCATCACCGGCCGGATTTCGGTCATGGCGCGGCTGAGAGCCAGCGGGATGACGAAGCCCTCGAGATTATACATGCCGTTGCGGGCGATATCGGCGCGGCACTTTGAAACCAGATCGAGCCAGGCGGCCGAACCGGGCTTGTCGAGGGGGTAGCGGTCGAGATCGAGAATATCGCGCATGAACCAAATCCTTGCGGGGCGAAGCCGGAACGGTGCCAGCCTAGTGAATTTTGTGGAGAGTGTAAAACCCGTCGTACATTCGCACTTCACCGGCCACCCGCGACCTGCCATGCTGTGCTGGACAATCCGAGCCAAGCCCCATGCCGCTGCCACCTACCCCGCCTGATGACTCTCGCGTCCTCCAAGCCGCCATGACCGGAGGACCGATACCATGACCGGCATCGGTTTGCCCAGCGGCGCGCGCGGCGCCATGACCAACGATCCGTATACGTCCTACTCCCTGCCGAGCCGCTATTACACCGATCCTTCGATCCTCGCGCAAGAACTGGTCAAAATCTTCCAGCGCTCATGGTGCTACGTTGGCCACGTCAGCGATCTCGATGCGGCAGGCAGCTATTTCACCGACGACATCGGCCGCCAACCGATTGCCGTGGTGCGTGGCCGCGATGATGAGATCCGCGCCTTCTACAATGTCTGCCAGCATCGCGGCCATATCCTGCTGAAAGGCCGCGGCAAGCTCGCCGCCAACATCGTCTGCCCCTACCACGCCTGGAATTACGGTCTCGATGGTGCGCTTCAAGGAGCGCCGATGACCCATGACATGGCAGGCTTCGACAAGCAGCGCTTTGGCCTGCCGCGGCTTCGCGTCGAGTTTGTTGCCGGCCTCATCTTTGTCAATCTCAACCCGAAATGCCGGCCGCTGGCGGAGGAAGCTCCGGGATTCGAGCGCACGCTTCTTGAGGCCCTCCCCGGACTGCCGAACTTTGCCGCCACCGATCGCCTGAGTTTTGACATCGCCGCCAACTGGAAAGTCGTCTACGACAATTTCGGCGAGGGTTATCACATCCCGGTTGCGCACCCCGCACTCTCGAAACTGCACGGGCGCCGCACCACGGCGGCTGTGGTGGAAGAGAAGTTCCAGTTCTACAAGGGCGTCGGGCGGCCAAGCTTCGAAGACTTCGAGGTGAAGCCGGACGAGCCCTATCTCTCCTGGCAGCTTTGGCCCAATCACTGCATGCTGAGCCTGCCCGGCAGCCAGCATTTCATCATTCTGCGCATGACGCCCGACGGACCCGCCAAGACCAGTGAGCGTGCCGATATCTATGCGCCGGAGGGTGGCCAACCGAATAATCTTCTAATCGTCAAGCGCCTCTTCGCCGAGATGTTCAATCGCGAGGATGTTGCCATCGTCGAGAATGTGCAGCGTGGCCTCGCCAGCCTCGGCTACGACCAGGGCCGTTATGTCGCCGACCATAACAACGCCTGGTACAGCGAAAGCGGACTGCATAGCTTTCACATGCTGCTGTTGAAAGAACTGGCGCGCGGTGACTGATATTCGCGGGCGCAGGAGCGTTGCCCTCGCCTATGGCCTGATCTGCCACGGGCTCTTTGCCGTAGGCGTTGGCATGATGATCTTCCAGATGTATTTTGGCATGAGCCGCAGCTTCGGCACATTGGCTTCGCCGTGGAGCTGGATTGTCAACTTCCTTCTGATCCTGCAGTTTCCGCTGGCCCACTCCTTATTGTTGGCGAGGCCGGGACGGAACCTGTTGAAGCAACTGGCACCGGCCATTTATGCCTCGGCACTGTCCGCCACCACCTATGTCGTCGTCGCCTCGTTCCAGGTGCTGTTGCTGTTTTCCTGTTGGAGTTTCAGCGGCACGATCTGGTGGCAGGCAAAGGGCGCATGGCTGTGGCTGCTGAGCCTGCTCTACGCCGCCAGCTGGCTGCTGCTCGGCAAGGCCATCCTCGATGCCGGTATCACGTTGCAGACCGGCTGGCTCGGCTGGTGGTCGGTGTTCCGCAACCGCCAGCCCGCCTATCCCGGCATGCCGGTGCATGGCCTCTTCCGTTACTGCCGCCAGCCGATCTATCTGGCCTTCGCTCTGACCTTATGGACCGTGCCCACCTGGACGCCCGATCAGCTCATGCTGGCCGTGCCGCTCACTGCCTATTGCCTTATCGGGCCGCTGTTCAAGGAAGCCCGCTTTGCCCGGGTGTTTGGCCAGGCCTTTGCCGAATACAAGTCCACCCACCCGTATTTCCTGCCGGGGATGCCATCGCGCCGCGGCATCGAACCGCGCAACGACCTGACGATCTATGACCGCTACGCCACCAACTGGTGGGACGGTTCGGTGCGCTGGCTCCGCGTGCTGCAGAATCTCGTGCCCGCCCGATTGCGATACTTTGATGCCAGCATCGACTGGCGCGGCAAGGCGGTGCTCGATCTCGGCTGCGGCGGCGGCTTCATGTCGGAAGCCCTGGCAAGGCGCGGCGCTCTCGTCACCGGCATCGACCCATCGCCATCGGCCATCGCCATCGCCGAACGCCACGCCGCCTCACAGGGGCTTGCCATTCGCTATGCCGTGGCCTCGGGTGAGCAATTGCCCATGGAAAATCGATCGATGGACCATGTCGTCTGCGTTGACGTGCTGGAACATGTGAAGGATCTGGGTACCGTTCTTGACGAGATCGCCCGTGTGCTGCGACCTGGCGGATACTTCGCCTTTGACACCATCAACCGTAACGTCTTCGCCCGGTTGGTTATCGTCACTCTGGGCGAGCGGGTGATCCGCCTGCTGCCGCGCGGCACCCATGACGCCGCCATGTTCATCACGCCAGGCGAACTCGAAGGCAAGTTGCGCGCCAGGGGGTTCACCGCCTGCGCGATGACCGGGCTGGGGCCCATCGGCTTCAACCGCCGCCTCGACATCGTTTTCGGGCGGCTCCCGGTCCTCGCCATCCAGTACATGGGTTTGGCAAGGCGCGGCGGGCCGTAAGCGGTTGCCGCCGATTTGCCGGGTCTTCGGCCTTGTCAACGCCGCGCGCTGCGCTTAGCGTTGTTTGGCATTCGGCGTTTTGAATTTAGTCAGTAAGTGTTCTGGGTTGAAATCACCAACAAGAGGAAACACCATGGCAAAAGCAGCAAAGAAAAAACCCGCACCGAAATCAAAGGCTGCGGCAAAATCCAAATCAAAGCCCAAGGCGGCAGCCAAGCCCATTGCCCTGCACCCGATCATCGACAAGGGCGTCTTCGGTAAGGCAAAACCGAAGTTCACCGGCGGAACCCTGAGCTGCAAGTGCGCCACGGACCCGGTGGCGGTGACCATCAGCGGCCAGACGGCGCACAATCACGCCTGCGGCTGCAGCAAGTGCTGGAAGCCAAAGGGGGCAGTCTTCTCGGTGGTCGCCGTCACACCACGCGACAATCTCAAGGTCACCGCCAATGGCGACAAGCTGGCGGTCGTCGATTCCTCGGCGACCATCCAGCGCCACGCCTGCAAGGACTGCGGCACCCATATGTTCGGCCGCGTCGAGAACACCAAGCACGCCTTTTTCGGCCTCGATTTCGTTCACACCGAACTGTCGAGGGACAAGGGCTGGTCTGCGCCCGAATTCGCGGCCTTCGTGTCCTCGGTCATCGAAACCGGAACCGATCCGGCCCAGATGCCGGCCATTCGCGCCCGCCTGAAGAAGGTCGGCCTGCAGCCCTATGATTGCCTGTCGCCGCCGCTCATGGACTACCTTGCTGGCCATGCCGCCAAGATGAAGGCCGGCGGCTGACACCTGATGTCAATTTGAGGACCGGCGGGACTTTCCCCGTTGGTCCTCAATCAGCGCGCCGCACTACCGGAAGTGATGGCTTGAACAGCTGCTCAGGACTGCCGGTGAGACCGGCCTGGCGCAGGTGGCTCGCCTTGACCTTCTGAAACTGTGCATTGGCTTGTTCTTGCAGCGCCCCATAGTCGGCCCCAAGCACCTTGAAATCCGTCATCACCTCGATACCATCGATGAAGCTGGCGCGGAAATCGCCGCCGTGCCCGCTCAGCACCATGGTCTTGATCGGGTCGATGAACTGGCCGAGATGGAAGCCCGAGAGATCGAACACCGTGATGTCGGCGCGTGCCCCCGGCGCCAGGCGGCCGAGATCATCGCGCCGCAGGGCGCGGGCTCCGCCAAGCGTTGCCGCCGTATAGAAATCCGCCGCCGTGGCGATGCAGGCGCCATCATCCATGATGTGGCTGATGTTGAGGCCCTGCCGCATGTTGTCGATGATGTCGGGCGGAAACGTATCGGTACCCATGGCGATGTTGATGCCGCGCCTCATGTACTTGCTGAACGACTGCAACGCCTCGCCATAGCGCGCGAACACCACCGGGCAGTGGACGATCGATGCGCCCGACACCACCAGCAGGTCGAGATCGCCGCTCCCGCCGGTATAGATGCCGTGCGGCAGGATGACCCGTGGTGTCATCAACCCCAATTGCTCAAGCCAGCGATAGGGTGTCATGCCGTGCAGCGACGCGACTGTTTCAAATTCATAGGCGGACTGGCAGCAATGCAGCCGCACTGGCACATCGAGTTCTGCGCAGGCCTTCGCCGTCCGCCGCAACACCTCCGGCAGCTGTGTCTCGATGCGGTCCGGCAACAGGCAGCCACGGACCAGGCCACTGTGACTGCCGTCATGATCCTGGATGAAACGGACGGCTTCCTTGAAACCGGCAAGTCCTCTTGCCTCATCGAAATGCCGTGCCTTACGTCCCGCGCCATCAATGTAAGTGACGCCACTCATGTAGCAGGGGCCAAGATAGGTCCGCAGCCCCATGTCACCGGCAATCGCCGCTACGCCCGTAAATTCATCATAGCTTTCGGCCCAGGCACGATACAGCATCGAGGTGATCGGCATCGCCGTGGTGATGCCGTTGCGGATCAGTTGCGTGAAGGCATAACGATACTTGAACAACTGTTCGTCAGCCGTGTAGGCCTCGGCAGGATCCTCACGCAGATACTTCTCCGACCACACCCTGCCGATTTCGGCATCCGGACGGTTGTCGATTCCGAGGACGGTCGTGTCGAGATCGCCCAGCGCATCAAGGTCGACAAACCCCGGCCCAATGACGGCATTGCCGTAGTCGATAGTACTGTCCACATGACCTTCGAAACCGTGGCCAACATGAAGGATGGTGTTGCCCTCGAACACCACCTCGCCCTGTTCGATGATGATGTGACTCTTGCCATTGAAGCCAATGACAAAATCGCTGGTGATTTTCGTCCGCATACGGATCATACCACGCGGCTGTGGAGCAATTTACCGGTTTCGGCGATCACCTCGCCGTGCCGCACGATACTGCGAGCCGCGGGCCTCCGGCACAGCGCGTCACCGATGTTCGCCGCATCGAGAAACATGAAGTTCGCGGGTCTTCCAACTTCAAGTCCGTGCGCTGCGACGCCCAAGGCCTTGGCGCCTGCCGCCGTGGCGCAATCGAAGGCGGCCGCGAATTCGCTGTCCTTGCCCCACTCGAAGCGGAAGGCGAGCAGGAAGGCACGTTCCAGCATGTCGCCATTGCCCATCGGCGACCAGGCATCGCGAATGCCATCCGAACCGCAGCACACGGTAACGCCGTTCTCGCGCAGAAATGCCACCGGCGGAATTGCCGGATCGATGGGCACCGCCGTCATGATGCTGATGCCAAGATCGGCAAGACGGTGCGCCAGCCTGGCAATGGCCGTCTCCGGCGCCATGCCGAGGCAATAGGCATGGCTGATCATCACCCGGCCTTGCAGTCCACTAGCTTCGGTGAAATCGGCGATCCGGGCGATCTGCCACAGGCCGAGTTCACCACGGTCGTGCAGGTGGATGTCAACGCCGCGGCCATATTTGACAGCCAGATCGAAGATGATCTTCAGATGCGCCACCGGATCGCCGTCGATGCCGGCCGGATCGAGCCCGCCGACGTGATCGACGCCAAGCATCAGCGCCTCCTCCATCAGCTCCATTGTGCCGGGCGCAATCAACATGCCGGTCTGCGGGAAGGCGACCAGCTGCAGGTCGCAGAGGCCGCGGTATTTTTCGCGCAACAGCAACATGGCCTCGACATGCCTGAGGCCGATGTCGGGTGCCACATCGATGTGCGAGCGGATATTGAGCGATCCCTGGGCGATCATGTGTTCGAGGAGCGATGCCGAACGCACGGCGATCGGCACGGTGAGGTTCTTCAACACCTGGCGTTCGTTGGCAATATAGCTGCTCAAAGCCGGCCCCGCCGTCACCGGGTACCACGGCAAGCCCCACAGCGTCTTGTCGAGATGCACGTGCGATTCCACCAGCGACGGCAGAACCAATTGGCCCTTACCGTTGGTGATGTGCGCTGCCGCCGGTTTCGGTGTGCTGCCTGGCGCGGCGATGGAAGCGATCTTGCCATTGTTGCAGATCACATCGACAGCCTCACCATTGGCCTTCCGCAGGTTGGAGTAGATGTGGTCTGTCATGCCGTGGGTTCTCCGGTGACCGGTATTTGAGCACCGCTGGCGCCGCTCGCGCAAGGCGGGAGTTTCAGTTGGAGGGTGCACCCAGTTCGCGGATGATGACGGCGGCACTGCCGCGGAGCGCCGCTATGGTAGGTCCAAGCAGAAGGTTGCGGTCGAAGACATCGGACTGACTGGCGAGGGATTGCCGCAGGGCCGCGCCAAACGCCATGCGCAGCTCGGTACCGATGTTGAATTTCTTGACGCGCGTCTGGCGCGCCAGCCTTTGGCGCACCTCCGATGCAATGCCGCTGCCGCCATGCAGCACCAGTGGTAGCGGCGTCACCGCTTCGATAGCCTGCAGCGCTGCAAAATCGATGCCGGCGGTCTTCTCCGTCTGCAGATGCACATTGCCGACCGATACCGCCAGGGCATCGACGCCGGTTTCCTCAACAAATACTTTCGCCTCCTGTGGCGAGGTTGCCTGCGATGGCTGGCCATCGGCGTAACCGACCACACCCACTTCGCCTTCGACCGAAACCCCCGCCATGTGGGCGATTTCGACGACCCGTGCTGTAATGTCGATATTGGCGGCAAGCGCCAGTGCCGAGCCATCGATCATTACCGATGTGAAGCCATGGTCGATGCCGCGCACGCAGTCCTCCAGCGTCATGGCATGATCGATGTGGCAGACGACCGGAACCCGCGCCTGTTCCGCCAGATGCCGGAACATCCGGCCCAGAACGGCGACCGGCATATAGCGGCGGCAGCCGGGTCCGGCCTGCAGGATGACGGCATGGCCCGTCTCATCCGCCGCCTCGACAAAGGCCAGGGCATCCTCCCAGCCGAGAACCACCAGGCCCGCCACGGCATAGCGCCCAGCGAGGGCCGGCAGGAGAACGTCTCTGAGTGTTGCAACGGTCATTTGAACTTGGCGATCATGTCCTTGATGCCGGGGATGGTCTCGATCTGATAGGCATGCGCCGGCTGAAAGAACTGCACCAGCGGTCTTTGGCTTAAGCCCCCCAGGATGGTGAAGTAATACATCTCATAGCCCGGTGCCGCGACGCACGGGTGATAGCCCTTCTCCAACACCACCGTCGAGCCGTCGAGCAGGTGATAGGCATCGCCAACTTTTCCGTCGTCGCGCTGCACCAGTTGCAAACCAAAACCATGATTGGGCCGGAAGCGGAAATTATAGGTCTCGTCATGCCGCGTTTCGAGTGGCAGCCGGTCGGTGTCATGCTTGTGTGGTGGAAAGCCCGACCAGCCGCCAGCCCCGACCGTGAACAGTTCGGAGACCAATAGCCTGCCGACCCGGTCACGGTACTTGCTGCCGAGAATGTGTTTGATCTTGCGATGCGTCTTGGTGTGATCCGATCCATATTGCACTTTATCGATGTCAGCCGCACGCACCGCGAAGGGCGCGAGCACCTGATCGAATTTGGCACCCGCCACGAATACTTCCGCCGCATCCGATACACAGACCATGCGGGCTTTCGCACCTGAGGGCACATAAACTCCCTCGGGCTCGCCATCCCACACATCAATCCCACGCTGGCCGATACCCGCGAAGCCAACGCCCTCAATTTCAATATCAACACTGCCGGTGGCAGGTACGATTCCAGTCTCATAACCCGGCACCTGATAGTCGAAAGCATCGCCCCTCTTCAGCTTGACGATGTTGAAATAGTTGAGCGGCACCCGTGAATCATCGACGTCGATCACCGGGCGGTTGGCATTGTCGAATGGCGCAATGTGCATGAGAATGTTCCCTAGG
>JANPCS010000096.1:0-6042 GCA_031431065.1 Hyphomicrobiales bacterium
GTCGATACCAAGGTGTTCCATGCCGGCGGCATCGGGCTGATGGACGCCATGGACAAGGGCCAGAGTGCGGTGGTGATGAAAGCCGCCAAGGCGGCTGGCGCCATCACCACGGTCGACGTTTTCGCCGGCAGCCCCAAGGATCGTCCGGCCATCGCCCAGGTTATTCCGTTCACGGATTACTTCATGCCGTCGATCGAGGAGGCCCAGGCGCTCTGCGGCCTGAGCGATCAAGGCGACACGGCGCGCTATTTCCTCGACATGGGGGTAGGTGCCTGCGTGCTCACGCTGGGCGGCGACGGCGCGTATTATCATGATCGTACCGGCATCACGTTTCGGCTGCCGGCATTCGAAATCAAGGTCAAGTGCACCTGCGGCTGCGGCGATGCCTTCAATGCCGGATTTGCGGTGGCGCTTAATCATGGGTTCGATGCCGAAACCTGTGTGCGGTTTGCGCAAGCCACCTCGGCCCTCAATTCCACGGGCCTCGGCTCGCAAGCCGGCGTTGTCGATTTCGAGCACACGCTGAATTTCATGAAGATGACGAAGACGAAGTGAGCGGAGCCCGGTCTCAGTACATCGACTTGATGTCAGCCAGTTCCCGCGCCAGGCCCACCTCATCCTTGGCAGCGACCAGGCCGGCAATAGTGGCGAGACGCGAGCCAATCAACGCGCCGGTGACGGAGAAGAACGCGTCCTCGTCGATGGCTTCGGTGGGCTTTCCCTCTTCCGCGAACATCAGCGCCACACAGGCGATGGCACAGACGGCGATGTTGGGATCAACGGCGGCAAAGAAGCGGTTGCGCTCGGAAATGGCGCCGATGCGGGCAACCGGCCCCTGTTCCACCAGTGCAATCAGGGTGCGGGCGAGGATCTCATTGTCCGAGGCCTGATCGTCGAAACGCGGCGCCAACCGGCGGCGCGCGGCATCCACCCGGTGTTCGAGGATCAGATAAGGTGGAGCCGAATAACGCCTGGCGATGTGGATTGCCGCCCGGAAGAAGTAAGCGTTGAACAGCGGATTGTGGACGAGACTGTCCTCGCGGATGGCTTTCGCCACCGCATGCATGACGCCGGGCGTGAAGGGTGAAGGCAGCTTGCGCCAGCTCGGCAGGAAGAGGGCAATCGAGGCATTGGCGCCCCAATTCATGGCGCAATCCGCAAAGCGCGCGGCCTGCGCCACGGCGCGCGACAGGAACGGCACTTTGCCAGGTTCGCCCTGGCCCAGGTGATCGGCGTTGGAAAGATCGCGGATATAGAATTGGGTGGCGCGAAGCCCATCGCGCACCCCGGCGGCAGCGCACACGGCATGGGCGGCAAGCGGGAAGCTGGCGGTTCGCGAGGCGCTGGTCATGGCGCCATATCAGCCCTTAACCGCCCCCATCGTCAAGCCGCGTGACAGATGATTCTGAATCAGGATGACCAGAAGCAGGGCCGGGAAGAAGGCGAGGAAGCCGACGAGTGCTATGGCATTGTAGATGATGCCGTCGGAACCGCCGGAGAAATTGGCTAGAGCCACCGACAAGGGATAGGCATTCTTCGAAGCGATGATCAGTGTGAAGAGGTATTCGTTCATGGCGAAGATCGCCGCGATGACCGCCGCCGTGATGATGCCGGGAAGGCACATGGGAATGATGATCTCCCACAGGATGCGGAGGTCGGAGGCGCCATCGGTGCGCGCCGCATCCTCGATCTCGGGATGGATGTCGATCATGTAGCTGCGCACGATCCACACCACGATCGAAAGATTCATGGCGGCGTAGACCAGCATGAGGGCCCAGACCGAATCGATGAGCTTCAGCTTGCCGAACAGAAAGAACATGGGGACCACCACAGCGGCGGGCGCCATCATCTTGGTGGAGAGGATGTAGTAGCCGATGTCGGCATTGCCCTTGAACTTGTAGCGGGCCAACGCATAGGCGGCAGGAACGCCCAGTACCAGGCAGATGAAAACGCTGCCGGTGATGGCGACAATGGAATTATAGAAATAGAGCCCAATCGGCCATTCAGTCCAGATCTTGAACCAGGTCTCAGTCGTCAGCGTTGGGAAGTAGATTGGAACCGGTGCAATGATTTCATTGCGCGGGCGAAGTGCAATCGATGCGAAGTAGACGATTGGCAGAAGCGCGAAGATTCCCCAGATTGTCAGTACAATCCAACCCCAACGCGGGCCTTCCGAACGCTTGCTCATGCTTCAGTTCCCGACTTGAAGAATTTGCGCACAAGGACTTGCGCGAGAATGACCGTGGCTATCAACAAAAGCACCGAGGCGGCAGCGGCATAGCCCTGATCAAAGCTGCGGAAACCAGTACGATAAATGAAGTAACTCAATGTCTCGGTGGCGCCTGCGGGCGAGCCTTGAGTGATGATGTTGACGGCCGACATGTTATTGAGAAGATCGATCCCGCGCAGCACCAGCGCGATGGCAATGATGGGGCGGAGCAAGGGAAGCGAGATGTTCCAGAACAAGTTTCCGAACGAAGCGCCATCGAGCCGGGCCGCCTCCTCAATTTCCTTGTCTTGTCCTTGCAGGCCCGCAACCAGAATGATGAAAAGGAAGGGCGTCCATTGCCACACATCGGTGAGCACCAGTACGAAGCGCGCATTGAAGGTGTGAGCCATCCAGTCGACCCCTCCGTCAACCAGGCCGAGACGGGCCATGAGATCGGCGATCACCCGGCCATCGTTGAACAGAAGCTTCCACAGATAGCCCACCGCCGACGGCATGAAGAGCATGGGTAGCATGAACAGGATGCGCCAGCCTTTCACCCAGGGCGAGCGATAAACCAGCGCGGCAAGCAACAAGGCGATGACAAACTCAATAGCGAGAGTGATCGATCCCAGAAGCAGCGTGTTCCAAAGTGCCTGCCAGAAGTGTTCGTCTGCCAAAAGGGTGGAGTAGTTCTCAAGGCCCACATAGTTTTTCTCCCAGCCGAACTTACCGGCGAAGACAGAGCGGTAAATCGCAAAGAGGCCGGGCCACAAGGTGATGAACAGCAGGAAGATGCAGGCGGGCGCCACCATGAGGTATGGCAAGGCCTTGCGCATCTTCGGATTGCGGCGGCGGATAGGGCGGGGAAGCGCGGTCGGGGTCATGGGCCTTTTCGGTAGTCACTTGTTGAAACACCCCCTCACCATAGATGAGTAAAGGGGGGCGTTTCAGCATGCGAACTGATGAAATCGTAAGATGGCCGGGGTTTCCCCCGGCCACTGTTTTCAAGGACGATTAGAATGGCAATGGTTTGCCTTTGCCGATCCAGAGACCCGGTTCGGTGGCGGCAAAGTTCATGGGGTCGGCGCCTTTGTAGAAGCCGTTCTTTTCCATGATGGCCTTCACCTTGCCGGCAGCTTCGTCGAGTGCTTCCTTCGGCTTCTTGGTGCCAACGATAACTTCGTTGACGAGGAAGCCGATTTCCTGCTCGACCTGGAAGCCTGAAGGAATGCGCGGTGCGCACCAGGCGTAATCCAGTGACTCGGCCCAGACCTTGGCAGGCTGCGAGACGGCGCGGAGCTTCTCGTTTGACAGTACCGACTTGGTGCCAGGAGCCACACCATTGGCATTGGCTTCGTTCATGGCCATGATCGACGATGTCGTGAGGAAAGCGAGCATCAGGAATGCCGCTTCCGGCTCTGGCGAGGTCGAAGCAACAACCGACGTCGAACCTGCGATGTTAGGCGGCGCATAGGTGCCACCAGCAACGCGCGGTTCGTAAAGTGTGACGATATCGTCGCCAATCTTCGACTGGTCGGCGCGGGTTGCCTGGGTGCCGGTATCCTGCCACGAAATGTTGCAAGCAATCTGGCCGCCGAGCATCGCTGCGCGGTTGGTCGGCCAGTCGGCAGCTGCAACGCCTTCGATGGCATGCTTGGAGAGGGCGCTCAGCATTTCGAGGCCCTTCACACCGGCATCGCCGTTGAAGATGGGCTCCCACTTGTCGTTGAACAGTTGCATGCCATATTGGGCTGCAATGTGTTCCCAGGCATAGGTCGCCCAGAAGCCACGGCCGGCCATCAGGCCGATACCAGCAACGCCGGGTTCAGCCTTGTTCAGTTCGGGCGCGATGCGGAGCATTTCGTCATAGGACGGAATGGTGTTGACACGGTCGATTTCGTTGATGCCGATCTTCTTGAAGATCGACGGGCGGACGTGCACCTGCTGGATGTCGCAGTCGAAGGGAATGCCGAGGATACCCTTGTCGCCCCAATGGCCATAGTTGCGCTGATAGGTCTCATACCAGTCGTCGAACGGCAGGGCCCATTTGGCGACATATTCATCGAGTGGCTTCAGGAAGCCTTGGGCAGCGAAGTCACCGAGCCATGGCGAGAAAAACTGAATGGCATCGAAGCCGGCGTTGCCCGAGAGGAACTCGGCCACAACCTTGTCGTACATGGTGTCGTCCGGAATGGACACAACGTCGATCTTGATACCGGAGAGTTCAGCGAAAGGCGTCGTCTGCTCCTGGGCCGATTCACGGTCAGCAGCACCCACGGCGAAACGCACGGTCTTGCCGGCGTGTTCCTTGCGGATGGCTTCCCAGTCAGCGGTGCGAATCCAATCTTTCTTCGGATCCCAAAGCTCATCGTTGTCGCCGAGCTTATACTGGTCGCGGTATTCCTTCTTGACAAACTTGCCGACATTGAGTCTGGCCAGCACGTCGGCCGGGTTCGGCAGGTCTTGCGCGTAAGCGCTGCGCACATTGAACAGCGAGACGCCGCCCGTTCCGACCGTCAGCGCGGCACCGGCGGCCGCGGTTGACTTGAGCAGAGACCGGCGGCTCATCGCGCCGGTTTTAGAGTTCAGCATTACATTCCTCCATTGAAGCGGCCTGTGTTGTCGCGGGCCTTCGCCATCTCAGGCCAGAGATGGACGAGACTTTTTCTTGCGGTCCGATTTACGTCAGAGAGCACGAAAGGGTTCAGCCGATGCGGAGCAGCCTGGCACAAGGCATTTGATGCCGAAACATCCGTCAAGACTTAACCTCCCAAAAGCGGACCTTTATTGTGTTCTGCAGTCCGCATGGCAACGCATTCCAATTAGCGTACTAAATTACACACTCGAATGCAAATGTTTCGTATTGTGGCACTGCAACAAGGTTTTGCACTGCACAAGTCGCGTGAAGCAGGCTGGGTTCCAAGCACCAAAATCGCCCACCTGCTCGCTGATTTCCGAATAATTCTTGCAATTTCAATTAATTAGATTAATACCGCTACAAAAGTACAATCTTGCATAACTTTGTATCTTACGTCACACTAAGACTGCAAACACAGCAGTGACCAGCATGTTGGAAAAGCCCTCATCACGCAAGAACCGTCCACTACCGCCGGAGCGGGGCGCCGGCCGCATTGCCCGCAATCGGATGCGCATCGCCTGGATGTATTATGTCGAAGGCCTCACCCAGAATGAAATTGCCGACCGGCTGGGCATTGGCCGCGTCACCGTGGTGCGCAACATCAACGAGGCGATCAAGCAGCGCGAGGTGAAAATCTGGATCGAGGGCGAGGTCTCCGAGTGTTTCGAACTCGAAGCCCAGTTGAAGCAGGTGTTCGGTTTCAAGGAAGCCATCGTGGTGCCGGAACCCTTGTCGCCTGAGAATGTCACCAAGTCGATCGGCGTGGCTGCCGGCATGTACGTGTCGGACACGCTGCAGGATGACATGACGGTCGGCGTCGGCTGGGGCGCCACGCTCTATGAGTCGCTGCAGACTCTGGCGCCACGCGAACTCGATAACCTGCAAGTTATTTCGCTGCTCGGCGGCATCGTGCAGGCGCGGAAATTCAATCCGGCGGAATTCGCCTGGCAGTTCGCCCGCATCATGGCGGCCGATTGTTATCTCTTCCAGGCTCCGGCGGTCGTCGATTCACCCGAAACCCGTGAGGCGCTGATCGAGCGTTGTGGATTGCGCGATATTTTCCGCCGCGCTGAGCGGCTGGCCGGTGTTCGCGTTGCGGGGATTGCGCGCGATGATGTCGGCCGCTGTGAGGCCGGTGGCATCAAGGTTCACCTGGGCGAGCTGGATCTCGCACGCGGCGATGTATCCGTCTTCA
>JANPCS010000097.1:0-2751 GCA_031431065.1 Hyphomicrobiales bacterium
CTGGGCGGCAAACCAGAATCCGCGCCTGCCTCCTGAAGTTACGAAGATTATTTCCCATTCCGCTTCCGTGTTGTGGGTGAGCGCCGTCAGTATCTTCGAGGTGGCGATCAAGCGGACACAAGACCGTGGCGATTTCCGCTATCAGGCTGGGCAACTACGGGCAGGATTGCTCGCCAATGGCTATTTGGAATTGCCAGTCGAGGGCCGGCATGCCGTGCTGTTGGCTACGCTCCCCCCTCTTCACACCGACCTCTTTGACCGTTTGCTTGTGGCGCAGGCGATCGCTGAGGGCATGACTTTTCTGACAGCGGACAGGCAGCTTGAACAATATGGCCACCCGGTTCGCTTCTTCAGATAGCCAGCGCAATCCCCGTTGACGAAAGCCACCTGAGCCGTTAAACGGCTGCCAACTCAATCGACTCCATTGGCGGCGAGGCCCTTAACCGGCCTTGGCCGCCGTGTCGCTTTGAAAATGTAAAATGTTGATTTCTCAGGCTGAGTCCATATCTGCCAGAAGTCAATTAGGGGTATAGCTCAGTTGGTAGAGCGGCGGTCTCCAAAACCGCAGGTCGAGGGTTCGAGCCCTTCTGCCCCTGCCAATTATTAGGATAGAGACAGAGTGGCAAAGACCAATCCGTTCGAGTTTGTGCAACAAGTCCGCGAAGAGGCGGCCAAGGTGACTTGGCCCACCCGCCGCGAAACCATGATTTCGACGGCGATGGTGTTCGTCATGGTGGCGGTCGCCGCGGTGTTCTTCCTCGTTGTGGATCTGGTCCTCCACCGCGGCGTCCAGTGGCTCCTCGGGATCACCGGTTAGACAGGCAAGACATGGCAAAGCGCTGGTATATCGTTCACGCCTATTCCAACTTCGAAAAGAAGGTGGCGGAATCGATCAAGGAACAGGCGGCCCAGAAGGGCCTTGCCGATTATTTCGAACAAATTCTGGTGCCGACCGAGGAAGTAATCGAGGTCAGGCGCGGGCGCAAGATCAAGAGCGAGCGGCGCTTCTTCCCCGGCTACGTGCTGGTGAAAATGGAATTGACCGATCAGGCCTTTCACCTGATCAAGAATACTCCGAAGGTGACGGGCTTCCTGGGTTCGGATTCCAAGCCGATCCCGATTTCGGATGCCGAGGCGAACCGCATCCTGAACCAGGTGGCGGAAGGCGTCGAGCGGCCGAAGTCGACCATCACCTTCGAAGTCGGCGAGCAGGTGCGGGTCGCCGATGGACCTTTTGCTTCCTTCTCCGGTCAGGTTGAGGAAGTCGACACGGAACGGTCGCGGCTGAAAGTCGCCGTCTCGATCTTCGGCAGGCCTACGCCCGTCGAGCTCGAGTACGGTCAGGTCGAGAAGCTGCGATAGAAATTTACCTCTCCCGCTGGCGGGAGAGGAAGGGGCCCAGCCGCAGGCTGGGAGGGTGAGGGAAAGGGTACCTCATCCGTTCGCATCCCCTCATCTCCCCGTTGCTCTGCAACGGGTCCCTTCTTCTCCCGCTTGGCGGGAGAAGACGAAACTCAACCCGTGGGAGGCCTTGCAAGCCTGACCACTAACCTCAGAAGAGGGAAACAGAATGGCTAAGAAAGTCGTCGGCTATATCAAGTTGCAGGTCCCGGCGGGACAGGCAAATCCGTCGCCGCCCATCGGACCAGCGCTCGGTCAGCGCGGTTTGAACATCATGGAATTCTGCAAGGCCTTCAATGCCGCCACGCAGAAAGTGGAACCCGGCACGCCGGTTCCGGTGGTGATCACCGCCTTCCAGGACAAGTCCTTCACCTTCGAGATGAAGACGGCTCCGGCCAGCTTCTATCTGAAGAAGATGGCCGGCATCAAGTCGGGCTCCAAGGAGCCGGGCAAGGGTGCCTTCGTCGGCAAGGTGACGATGGCTCAGTGCCGCGAGATTGCCGAAGCCAAGCTCAAGGGCATGAATGCCCGCGACCTTGACGCGGCAGCGCGTGAAATTGCAGGTTCCGCCCGGTCCATGGGCCTTCAGGTGGTGGAGTAAGACAATGGCAAAGATTGCAAAGCGCCTCGCCAAGACCCGCGAAGGCATCGACCGGGTGAAGTTCTATGGCCTCGAGGAGGCCGTGAAGCTGATCAAGGAGCGGGCCACCGCCAAGTTCAACGAAACCATCGAGATCGCCATGAACCTCGGCGTTGACCCGCGTCATTCGGACCAGATGGTGCGCGGCGTCGTCAACCTGCCGAACGGCACGGGCCGCACGGTGCGTGTGGGCGTTTTCGCCAAGGGCGCCAAGGCCGATGAAGCAAAGGCCGCCGGCGCTGACGTTGTCGGGGCCGAGGATCTCTTCGAGATCGTCAGCAAGGGCACGATCGACTTCGACCGCTGCATCGCGACGCCGGATATGATGGGCCTCGTCGGCCGCCTCGGCAAGGTGCTTGGCCCGCGTGGGCTTATGCCGAACCCCAAGGTCGGTACGGTAACCATGGATGTCGCTGGCGCCATCAAGGCCGCCAAGGGTGGCGCTGTCGAATTCCGCGTCGAGAAGGCCGGGATCATTCAGGCCGGCGTCGGCAAGGCGAGCTTCACCGATGAAGCGCTGAGCCAGAACATCAAGGCCTTCGTCGATGCGGTGGTGAAAGCCAAGCCGTCCGCCGCCAAGGGCACCTATGTCAAGAAATTGTCCATTTCTTCGTCCATGGGTCCCGGCCTGAAACTCGACCTCGCCTCCGTCACCGGCGGAGCAGCGGCCTGAGTTAACAAGTTTCCCGGTTGAAAACACAAACGTTTTC
>JANPCS010000098.1:0-4580 GCA_031431065.1 Hyphomicrobiales bacterium
ATACGCGGCGCAAGTCTGAGGAGGGCTTGTGGGAGACCGTAAAGGTCATCATTCAGGCGCTGCTCATCGCATTTTTCGTTCGCACCTTCTTTTATCAGCCGTTCAACATCCCTTCGGGGTCAATGTACCCGACCCTCAAAGAGGGTGATTATCTTTTTGTTTCAAAGCTTTCCTATGGTTATAGCAAGTATAGCTTCAACTTCTCGCTGGGCGTCTTCGGTACGCCGTGGGTGACATGTTGCGAGCTGATCGACTTTCCCGGCCGGATGGTGCTGGCCGATACGCCGAAGCGCGGCGATGTGGCGGTGTTCAAGCTGCCGACCAATATCGAAATCGATTACATCAAGCGTGTAATCGGGTTGCCGGGTGACCGAATCCAGATGATCGACGGAGTGGTGAACATCAACGGTGTTGCGGTGCCCAAGGTGCCTGCGGGCGAATATGACGACAGCAGCCATGATGCATTCGGTAGCGGGCCAGTCAAGATTCCGAAATTCACGGAAACCCTGCCGAATGGCGTCCAATACACGGTTCTTGACAGCGGAGACCAGGGTTGGCCGGACAACACCGATGTCTATCAGGTGCCAGCCGGTCATTACTTCATGATGGGCGATAACCGCGACAACTCGCAGGATTCGCGCTTCAAGAATGTCGTGGGCTTCGTGCCGATCGAGAATTTCGTCGGCCGCGCCGATATCATCTTTTTCTCGATATCGCCCGATGCCACGCTGTTCGAAGTGTGGAGGTGGCCCTTGGTGATCCGCTGGAGCCGCTTCTTCAACCTAATCTGACGTTCCCGTGACGCGGATTTCGCCCACCCAGTTCGAAGAGATATCGGCGCTTCTCGATTACCGGTTTTGCGACAAGTCGCTGCTGGCGCGGGCCCTCACGCATGGCAGTTCAGCCAAGCACAACGGCGACTACCAGCGGCTGGAATTCCTGGGCGACCGGGTTCTTGGGCTGGCGATTGCGGAATATCTCTTCCGCACCAACCCGCAACAGAGCGAGGGCGACCTTTCGGCCGCTTTAAGCATTCTGGTGCGGGGCAAGGCCTGTGCGATTGCCGGCGACACTATCCGGCTTGGAGAGCTGGTGCTGCTGGGCAGCAGCGAGAAGGCCAAGGGCATGAACCTCAACCGCACGGTTCTGGGCGATGTCATGGAGGCGCTGGTGGCGGCGATCTATCTCGATGGCGGGCTGGAGGAAGCCAGGCGGTTTGTCGAGCGGACGTGGGAGCCGCAGCTTCAGCATCCGGAGCGGATGGCCAAGGATGCCAAGACCTTCCTGCAGGAATGGGCGCTGGCGCGGGCCTTGCCGATCCCCGCCTACAAGATTGTCAGCCGCCAGGGGCCGGAACATGAGCCGGTGTTTGTAGTGGCCGTCGAAATCAAGGGCAGGCTTTCAGCCGAAGGCAGTGCCAAGAGCAAGCGCGCCGCCGAACAGGATGCCGCCGACCAATTTTTGAAACGCGAAGGGATCAGGCCATGAGCGAGACGAGTGAAGTGCCGCCGCATGTGCTGACCTATTGCGGATTTTGCGCCATCATCGGGGCGCCCAATGCCGGGAAGTCAACGCTGGTCAACCAACTGACCGGATCGAAAGTGTCGATCGTCAGCCATAAGGTGCAGACCACGCGGGCGCGCATCCGGGCGATTGCCATGGAAGGATCCACTCAGATCGTACTGGTCGATACGCCGGGCATCTTCAAGCCCAGGCGCATGCTCGACAAGGCGATGGTGGCCAATGCCTGGGGAGGCGCTGGTGACGCCGACGCCGTGGTGCTGCTGGTCGACGGCAGGCCGGGTGTGACCGGCGAAGCCAAGGAGCTGATGGCGCAGCTCAAAACCACCGGCACAGAAACGATGCTGGCGATCAACAAGATCGACGTGATGCAGCGCGAGAAACTGTTGGAGACAGCGCAGGCGTTCAACGCCGAACTGGCTTTCGAGCAGACCTTCATGGTGAGCGCGCTCAATGGTTCGGGTACGGATGATTTGAAGAAGGCCATTGCCGCCAAGATGCCGAAGGGGCCATGGCTCTATCCCGAAGACCAGGTGGCCGATTTGCAGTTGCGTTTCATGGCGGCCGAGATGACGCGCGAGAAAATCTACGAGCGGCTGCATGAGGAGTTGCCCTATTCATCCACGGTGGAAACCGAGGGTTGGGAAGAGCGTAAGGACGGATCGGTGAAGATCGATCAGGTGATCTATGTCGAGCGCGACAGCCAGAAGGCCATCGTGCTGGGCAAGCGCGGTGCCCAGGTGAAAATTATCGGCCAGCTGGCGCGCGCCGACATGGAAAAGGAATTCGAGCGCAAGGTGCATCTGTTCCTGTTTGTGAAAGTTCGCGAGAACTGGACGGAAGACAAGGAGCGGCTGCGCATGATGGGCCTCGACATCTGACCCTATGGAATGGCGCGACGAGGGCGTGATCCTGTCAGTTCGCCGCCATGGCGAGACCAGCGCCATTGCCGAAATTCTCACCGCCAGCCATGGCCGCTGCCTTGGCCTGGTGCGCGGCGGGCGTTCACGTGTGCAGCGCCCGGTGTTGCAGGCCGGCAATGCCGTTGAAGCCGTGTGGCGGGCAAGACTCGAAGAGCAGCTTGGCACCTATGTGCTGGAGCCGCTCGACTTGCGGGCCGGTGCCATCATGGAAGACCCGTTCCGGCTGGCGGGGCTTTCGACCCTGGCAGAGCTTTCGCGGCTGCTGCCGGAGCGCGAGCCGCATGCCAGGGTCTATGAGGCCCTGCGCATCGTGCTGGGGGCGATCGAGCTAGATGACGTGTGGCCGGCGCTTTTGGTGCGCTGGGAAATGGGCCTGCTGGACGAGTTGGGCTTCGGTCTCGATCTCACGCAGTGCGCGGCGACGGGGGTGAAAGACAATCTTGTCTATGTGTCGCCCAAGAGCGGCAAGGCGGTGAGTGCTGACGCCGGTGCGCCATACAGCGAGCGCTTGTTCAAGCTGCCGGCGTTTCTGCTGGCCAATGTGGCGGCAGGCGCTGACGACGTGATCGATGGTTTCAAGCTGACCGGGTATTTTCTGCAACGTCATGTGTTCGAACCGCGGGGTGCCGCGATGCCGGAGCAGCGGGACAGGGTCATCCGGGGGCTGGCGGAAAGGCCGCATTGAGGCCTCGTGCATCAACATGTACACGGCGAGCTTGGAAAGAGGGCTCTTTCCGCGCAATTGGGGGGGATCTACTCATGCTTGGAAGATTGAACCACGTGGCGATTGCGGTGCCCGATCTGGCGAAGGCTTGCGGCGTTTATCGCGCGATGCTCGGCGCCCAGGTTTCCGCCCCGCAGGTTGAAGCCGCGCATGGGGTGACGGTGGTGTTTGTGGAACTGCCAAACACCAAGATCGAATTGCTGGAACCATTGGGGGACGCCTCGCCGATCGCGGCGTTTCTGGAGAAGAACCCGGCGGGCGGCATGCACCATGTGTGTTACGAAGTGGCGGACATCATGGCGGCGCGCGATCACCTGAAGGCACAAGGGGCGCGTGTGCTGGGCGATGGCAATCCGAAAATCGGCGCGCATGGCAAGCCGGTGCTGTTTCTGCACCCGAAGGATTTCTGCGGCACGCTGGTCGAACTGGAGCAGGCATGACGATTGCCACCGGCATTGCCATCTATTTCATCCTGTGGTGGGTGTGCCTCTTCGTGGTGCTGCCGTTTGGGGTGCGCAATCCTCACGAGGCCGGTGAAAGCGTGGAGCAGGGCAACGAGGCGGGGGCGCCGGTGCAGCCGATGCTGTTGAAGAAGATCATCGCAACGACGCTGTTGTCAGCCGCGGTGTTCGGGCTGATTTGGGGGCAGATGACCTATGGCTGGATCGGCTTTGATAGCATCCCGTTCTTGCGGAAGCCGTGAGGCAAAACACCAACAGGAAAAGGCGGAGCATTGAACTCCGCCTTCCCTTTTCAGTGCGTTTCCTTTTACTGCCGGTGACCTGACCGGCGGGGCTGCTGCGAATTCGCGCGCCCGGAAACTTCCTCCCCAGACCTGGGTCGCCAGAAGTGCAACACCGTGGTCTTGTTCTTGATTGGCGGCGAAACTAGCAGAAGTTCCTCGCTTGTCGAGTTAAAAGTGACGCTGTTTTGACACAATTGGACTGGCTCGTCAGTTGCTTCCAGGCCGTTCATGACGTGAAATCCGCAGAGCTCGGCTTGAGTTCCCGGCGGGTTGCCTTAAAAGGGCGCAATTCTTAAGGAAACAGAGATTCCAATGCGCCTTTCCCAATATTTCATGCCGATCCTGCGCGACGATCCGAAGGAAGCGGAGATCGTTTCGCACAAGCTCATGTTGCGTTGCGGGATGATCCGCCAGGAGGCGGCGGGGAGTTATTCCTGGCTGCCAATGGGCTACCGGGTATTGCGCAAGATCGAGCAGATCGTGCGCGAGGAACAGAACCGGGCCGGCGCCATCGAGGTGCTGATGCCGACCATCCAGCCCGCCGACCTGTGGCGCAAGTCCGGCCGCTATGACGCCTATGGCAAGGAGATGCTGCGCATCAAGGACCGCCATGACCGCGACATGCTGTTCGGGCCGACCAACGAAGAGATGATCACCGACATTTTCG
>JANPCS010000099.1:0-2644 GCA_031431065.1 Hyphomicrobiales bacterium
CCCAATCTCGGCCTATCGGCGGCGAAGAACCGCACCGTGCTGATGGGCGATGTACCAAGCCCGATCAACCCGCCGTCCGGCTGCCGCTTTCACACCCGCTGCCCGATTGCCCAGAGCCGCTGCAAATCCGAGCGCCCGGCACTCGAAGAGCGCTTGCCCGGCCGCCAGGTCGCCTGCCATTTCGCCGTGCCTCAGCCTTCCGTCTAGTTGCAACTGAACTTGGTATAGATGCGGACCGGGGTCGGGGCTGGCGGCGGCAGAGGCTTTTGCTCGATCAGCCCGATGGCGTGGCGGATCGCGGCGGCGGCTTCCAGGCTCACATCATGGCCGATGGCGAAGTTCATGACGCCGGTTTCCAGGAGATGGCGGGAATTGGCATTCAACTCATGGCCGATGAACACCAGTTTACCCTGAAGATCAAATTCACAGATCGCCTTGCCGATGCCGCTGTTGCCGCCCGCCACATTGTAGATGCCGGCGGGTTCGCCGTGCTCCTCGATGTAGCGCACGACGTTGCGGTAGACATATTCGGGATCGTCGTTCGAGTTGACGCGCTCATTGACGGTGAGTTGCGGGTACTCGGACCGCAAGATGCGGCGGAAGCCCATCTCGCGTTCGTCCTGGGCGCGATAGGGCGCGGAGTAGACAAGGAGTATTTTCCCGTCACGTTTATGAACAGCCTGACTCATGAGATAGGCGGCCGTCGAGCCCGCCGCTGTTGCATCGCTGCCGACATAGGCCTGGCGGCCCGAGGCGGGCAGATCGGTCGTCAGGCAGATGACGGGGACTTTACGCGCCACGACGTTGCGAATGGCGCGGTTGATCATCAGGTCCTCGCGGGCGACGATAACCAGGGCGTCGGCTTCCGCGGCCGTCCGTTCGATTGTGTTGGCGAGCTTGACGGGATCGACCTTCGACGTGGGGACACTGAAGAACGGACAGTCAATGCCCTCGTGTTCGGAGACGTAACCCGCCACTGCCATCTCAAGCGTGTGATTGAAACTCGCGCCAGAGTCGCAGAGGAAAGCGACGCGCCGCGTGGTGGAGCCGGAGACAACCGCTTGCGGGCGTTGCAGGCGTTCGAGTGCGCTCAAGACCCGCGTCCGGGTGACCTCGCGCACACTGCTGCGGCCATTCAGAACGCGGTCAACGGTCGCCGTCCCCAAATGCGCCTCGCGGGCGATCTCGGCAATGGTCGGTCCGCGGCGGATGCGGTCGTGGTCGTTGGCTGGGGACGGCGTTTTCTGATCCATGATGTCGGGACACCTAAGATGCCAAACACATCAAGTCAATCACAATGGAAGTTTCATGGGCAAAATCACTGCATAATTGCTGCAGTGCGAGATAAATTGATTGTTAATACATCAAAAATGGCAGATTCTGATGTTGCGAGAAATTGGAACAAATGTTCTATTTGCATTTCCTTCGCAACGACGAAGCCAAGCTCAACATATCCGTCATCAGGACGGCAACCCCGGGAGGACCACCCATGAAGACCTTCAAGACACTGCTGACCGCACTGGTGACGACGGCGGCCATTGCCTCGTTCGCGCCCGTTGCGGATGCTGCAAAAATCGCCGTTATCGGCGGCAAGGCGGACGACCTGTTCTGGAACAAGATCAAGAAGGGTATGGACGATGCCTGCCTTGCCGTTGTGGCCAATGGCGGTAGCTGCAACTATCTCCAACTCCAGACCTACGACAACCTCGGCGCCGATGCGGCCCAGCTTGTCCGCACCGCCATCAGCCAGGGCGTTGACGGCATTGTCATTCCCAATTGGGTTCCCGAGGCCGAAGACCCGGCCATCAAGGAAGCAATCGAAAAGGGTATCAAGGTCATCCTCATCAACGCCGGTAACGCCGCCAAAGCCAAGGAACTCGGCGCCATCAATTATGTCGGCAATGACGAGTATGAAGCTGGTCTGGCCGC
Organism: Hyphomicrobiales bacterium; assembly: GCA_031431065.1. Lineage (GTDB taxonomy): Bacteria > Pseudomonadota > Alphaproteobacteria > Rhizobiales > Aestuariivirgaceae > Aestuariivirga. The sequence goes on from JANPCS010000099.1 coordinate 1,930, forward strand.
CGGCGCTCATTATGCCAAGAACGGGCAGAAGAACGTCATCTGCGTCAACACGGTTCCGGGCGCTTCCAACCTTGAAGCACGCTGCAAGGGCGTTGCCGATGGCGCCGCCGCCGCTGGTTCCAAGTCGACCCAGCTGCCGCTGCCGGCTTCCAGCTTCGGCGATCCGACCGCCGTGGCCGAAGCCATCAAGGCAACGCTCCTGAAAGATGATACGATTGACGGCGCCATCACAGTCTCGGCCGGCGATGCCGACAGCGCCTCCACGGGCATCGAACAGGCCGGCAAAACCGGCAAGGTGATTCTCGCTTCCTTCGACTTCAACCAGACGGGTCTCGATCGCATCAAGGCCGGTACGCAAGGGTTTGCCGTTGACCAGCAACCCTATCTGCAGTCGAACATCGGCGTGAACCTGCTTGCGGCCCACATCGATTTCGGCAACCTGCTGCCGACCTTCCCGGTTCTCACGGGCCCGGGCATCATCGACACGACCAACATCGAGGCGACTCTGAGGGGCGTGGAGAAGGGCGCCCGCTAACGCCGCCTCCTACACTCAATCGTCATTCCCGCGAAAGCGGGAAGATGGATTCACGGTTGAAGTGCGACGGTTAGAGTTTTGACGTGTTTGGTCCAGACTTCCATTGGGGTCAAGTAGTTCAAGCACTTTCTCGGGGTGTTGTTGTGGCGCTTTGTGATGGCGCTGATTTCGGATTGCGCC
>JANPCS010000100.1:0-3815 GCA_031431065.1 Hyphomicrobiales bacterium
CGGGTTGCTTCGCAACCTCCCGGGAATCACATTCGAAGTGATTTGGGAATCCCCTCGCCCTCAACGCCGCGCCAGAAAGCCCAAAGCAGCCGAACTCCACCACGCACGCTCGCGCCAGCGCTTATCCAGAATCGGGGTTAACAAGGCGCGGCAAGCAGATATCATGGCTGGTACTCCCTGGAACAATTGGAAAGCCGCATGCTGGACCACCGCCGAACCAAACGAAAATCGAAATCGATGATGCGAAGGATCCGGCCAGAGATGAAATAGTGCCATCCCGGCAGGGTTTGCGCAACAAGCCCTTGGAACGCAGCTCACTCGGGAGATTGCGGTGAGAAGATTGCGATGATTGGACAGGGGGTCCGCATTCTTAAAGACGGCGGGATTCAACATGGAGAGCGTCGAGCGGGCGGATCGCTCGATTTGATCGGTTACTCGGAATTTGCATGTTTTCAACCAAGTACCCCACATGGCGTTCCGCGCCATGTGGGGGTGCCCTGGTTCGTTCACAAAAACGCTTACAAAGCGGTCAGGCCGCCAGCAGGCCCTCTTTCTTCAACGCCGCCTGGACACCTGGACGGGCGCCAACGCGTTCCATGTAAGCCGCGATGTTCTTCCACGGCTTGATGTCGAGGCCGACCCACTGGCCCCAGTTCATCACCGTGAAGGCATAGGCATCGGCCACCGAGAAGTCATTGCCGAGCAGGTATGGCTTCGCCGCCAGTTGGGCATCAACCCAGTCCAAGCGCTTCGACACGCGTTCGATGATGAGCTTGCGGCCTTCTTCCGGCATGCCTTTGGCGAACAGCCCGCCGATGCCTTTGTGCAGTTCTGATGCAACGAAGTTCAACATTTCCATGGCGCGATAGCGTTCCATCGTGCCGAACTTCGGCAGCTTCATCGCGCCTTCAGTTTTGTCAGCGAGATACTGGATGATGGTGGAGACTTCCGTCAGCACCTGGTCCTTGGCGAACTCCAGGGTGGGCACATAGCCTTTGGCATTCACTTCCAGGAAATTACCGCCGGACTCGGTCTTCTTGTCGCCGAGATCGACCTTCTCGAGCGAATAGTCCGCGCCGATCTCATTCAGCACGATATGGGGTGCCAGTGAGCAGGCGCCGGGAGCGTAATAAAGCTTCATGGGGTTTCTCCGTTGTACTGCTCCGGTATAGCGAAATAATGTAACACTACAAGTAACATATTATAGCAACAGAATGCGCCAGCTCACTTGGCCGCTCCGAAAATATCTTGAAACGTCTTGCGTAGCGCACCGTCGAGATCGGCCATCGTCACCGGCAACCCCAAATCGACAAGGCTCGTCACCCCGTGCTCGCGGATACCGCAGGGCACGATGCCGTCGAAATGCGAGAGGTCGGGTTCGACATTGATGGCGATGCCGTGAAACGTCACCCAGTGCCGCACCCTGATGCCGATGGCGGCGATCTTGTCTTCGCGCGCGCCCCGCCTCACCCACACACCCACCCGGTCCTCGCGCCGCTCACCCTTGACATTGAATTCATCGAGCGTCGCGATGATCCATTGCTCGAGCCCCGCAACGAAGGCCCGCACATCGCCCCCGCGCTGCTTCAAGTCAAGCATCACATAGGCCACGCGCTGGCCCGGCCCGTGATAGGTATATTGTCCGCCACGCCCGGTCTTGAACACCGGAAAGCGCTCCGGAGTCACGAGATCGGAATCATTGGCGGAAGTGCCAGCCGTGTAAAGCGGCGGATGCTCCAGCAGCCAGACGCGCTCCGGCGCCTCACCCTTGGCGATGGCTGCGGTCTCGCGGTCCATGCGCGACACGGCTTCCGCATATGGCACCAGCCCCTCGGCAATTTCCCAGGCCACCGTGGCGGCGCAATGGAGGGCAGGGCGGATGTTGGCGCGCGGCGTCATTCTCGCCAGTTTCCCAGTTTCGACAAGTCCATGCAAGCCGTGTAATCATTGAGTCGGGGAACGGGAGAAACAGCATGGACGGATTTGCGATCCTGATCGCCATCGTGACCTTCATTTTGGCGCTGGTGGCGCTCAGCAAGATTTCCGCTCTCGAGACGAAGCTGGCGCAGCTGAAGCTGCAACTCGGCATCGCCATCGATGAACTGGCGAAACTGCGGCCAGTGCCAGTCACCAGCCCCATTGATGACCGTGGGTTCCGCGTCGGGGAGGGGCAGGCCGCACTGGCGGTTCCGCTTCAGGTTGGTATCGAACCCCTCCCAGAGCCGATTGCCGAGGTGGCGGCGCGCACCAGCCGGGAAGAATCACTGATCGAGCCGGAAGAACCTGCCGCTGCTCCAACAGACAATGCCACGCCAACATCCGCCAACTGGATCGGCCGGGCTAACACGCCTGCTCCGGAACCAACGCCGTCCGTGCCGCCCCGCCGCACCCGTGACCGCGACATGGAACAGGCACTCGCCTCGCGCTGGTTCGTGTGGATCGGCGGGCTTGCCATCGCCATTGGCGGCTTGCTCTTTGTCAAATATGCCTATGACAACAACTTGATCCCGCCGGCCCTGCAGATCGTCTTCGGCCTCATCGCCGGCGCGTTGCTGGTGGCGGCTGGCGAATTCGTGCGCCGCAAGTCGGCACCCGGCAATGAACAGAGCTATGTCCCGGCCGCACTCTCGGCGGGCGGCATCGTTACCCTCTTTGGCAGCATCTACGCCGCCTATGCGCTCTACGGCCTGATTGCGCCCACCACGGCCTTCATCGGCCTCGCCATCGTGGGTCTTGGCGCCCTTGGCCTGTCGCGGCTGCAAGGCCCGCTCATCGCCGCATTGGGTTTGATCGGCTCTTACGGCACGCCTGCCATCATTCCATCCGAAATACCCAGCGCCTGGGGGCTGTTCCCCTATCTTCTGGTGATCCTCGCCGCCAGCTTTGCCACGTTGCGCGGTAGCGCCTGGTGGTGGCTGGGTTATGCCGCCATTGCCGGATCCTCGCTATGGACACTGCTGTGGTTCAACGGACCATTCACGCCATCCGACGTGCTGCCGGTCGGCCTGTTCGCCCATGCCATCGGCCTTGTCGCCTTCTACGGTCTGTCTGGCCTCAGCATTCTCAAGCCGGAGAGCGGCAGCCTGCGCGGCACGCCTCCACTCACGCCGCAGCTGCTGATCGGCCTCGCCGGCATCGCCGCCGAAACCGTGCTGCTGGCTATCCTCGTTCACAAATCCGGTCACGCGGCGCTGGCCATTGCATTGTTCATGGCCGCACTCGCAGGCCTGGTCTGGCTCGCTTGGCGGAAATCGGGCCTCGATCTTCTGGCGCCCATCGCAGCCGCGCTGGCCTATGCCGTGCCGATGGCCTGGCGGGAGGTGGCCTTCCACGAATTCGCCATGGATGAGAACGGCCTGTGGTCGTCGATCCCCGGCGGTGCCGCACCCGAATTCCTGCGCTGGATGCTGGGCACCGGTCTGGCGCTCAGCATCATAGGTTGTCTCGGAGCCAGGTTGAAACCAGCACCCGTGCTGTGGGCAGCCATTGGAAGTGCGGCGGCGGTATTCTTCGTGACCGGTGCATGGGCTCGCGTTGACGTGCTGGTGAGCCCGATGGCATGGGCTCTGATCGCCATAGCTGTTGCGGCGGGACTCCTCACCACCGCTTATTTCGCCCGGAATCGTCACGATGCCGAGCCACTGGTCAACTTTGCTTCCGGACTGTTGTCGATCGGCGCTGCCCTGCTGCTGCTCTTCGCCGCCGACCGCTGGTTCGATGTCGTGTGGCTGTCGCTGGTCATCGCCGCGCTGGCGCTGCTCTTCGCGGTTCTGGCGGGCCACATGCGGGTGACACTCCAGGGTTTGATTGCCGCG
>JANPCS010000101.1:0-2342 GCA_031431065.1 Hyphomicrobiales bacterium
TTTCATTGCAGTCTCCTTTGTCGGTTTCACGATTTCAGTTTTCGGTTGGCAGTTCTTTTGGCGGGCTGGCGATCACGCCCCAGACTTATCAACCAGCTGGCGCCCACCAGCAGGACGGCGGCAATCAGGGGATGGCGTTTGACGGATTCGTAGATGGGCAACACCTGCGGGCGATAGGGCGCGGCACATGCAACCGCTTCGTCCGCCAGGCCGCGCAGGGTCAACCGGGCGCGCAGATCTTGGTATGCCGCATCCATTTCGCTCCGTTTCTGGGCGGCGTCGCGCTGCAGCAGCTGGAGTGGCGTCACCGGGTTTCCTTTCCGTGCGCCGTAGCGCCCGTCATCCAGCGCAGCACCGGGCTTGCCGATTGCGCGGCAGGCGCCGACAGCAGACGCCGTGCGAAAAACGCCAGGAGGATCACGGTGACCAAGAGTGCAAGACCGACTGCAAGTCCGGCATAAGCGGGTCCGGCGAGGATTTCGCTCAAGGCCGCGACCGCGGCTTGCGCCAGGATCACCAGCGCAACAAGTGTCAAACACACCGCCAACACCGCAACCCCAACGGCGGCGGCAAAACGGCGCAGAATGCCGCCCGCCTCGGCGCGTGCCAAGACGAATTCGGCTTCCGCCCATTGCATGCTGCGCCTCACGAGGCGGAGAACCGCATCCGCCAAGCCCGGCTCCGATGCTGGCCGCGTATCGCTGTTGGTGTCCGTCCTAGCCGGCGGCATGTGCCTCACCATTGCTGCGGCGGCGTGCCCGTGCGGCTTGTTTTGAAGCCCGCTTGCGTCCGGCGGGCGCCTTGCGTTCCGTGCCGGCGGCGTGCGGCCTGATGATCCGGCTGGCCGCCATTCCGGCGGCCGCGGTGATCGCCAGAGTGGCCAATGGATGGCGGCGCGCGAAGGTGCTTGCGTCCTTCGCCATCTGCTCGATATCGGTGTGCATGACATACTCGGCGAGGCCCTCGAGGCTTTCGGCAGCCGAAGCCGCCTGAGCGCGCAGGTTCGGCATATCGGATAAGGACGTGGCAAAATCGCGCGTCGATGCGGCGAGCGTCATGAGCTTTTCGGCGCCATACTCCTGGCGGCCACGGGCCAGCGTTGCGGCCAGAGCTAGGATGTCGTCGAACAGGCGGTGGCTGCCAGTGCGCTGCGGCGTTGCGCCATTGCGCTTGCGGCTGGCGCCGGACTTTGAAGTTTTTGCCATTTGATTATTCTCTCCTGTGATCGCTGAGTCCGGTAACGCCCGACGCGCGGATTGGTTCCGCTTTGCGCAAGTTTGCAATTTGCGTTTGGGCAGGTGGCGGTCTATTTTGCTCAGGACGGCCGTGGGGCAGCGAAGCGAGGGTAATTTCCGGACGTGAACTCATCGAGGGATGCCGCCAGGAGCAAACGGGGCATTTCAGTGCCCGTGCTGCTCGTCTTTCTGTCGTTGGCAAGCGTTGCGCCGTTGATCGGCCTGAGCTTGTTTTCGCTCGATCACTTCGGCAGGGTTTTCAAGTCTGTCGATGAGGTGAGCGTGGCGGGCCGCGCGCTCAGTGTGTCGTCCAATGTCGATCGCGAGATCAACGGCCTGATCACCGCCGGCGGTACGCTGGCGACCTCGGAACCCCTGGCGAGAGGCGACTTCCAGACCTTCTACGACCAAGCGAAATCATCCATGATCTACGCGCAGGCAAATGTCGTGCTGCTCGATCTTTCGCTGCAGCAGCTCGTCAATACGCGCGTGCCCTTTGGCACCACGCTGCCCAAGACATCGAACCCCGGCAACGCGCGCAAAGTGATCGAGACCGGCAAAGCCGACGTGTCGGACATTTTCTTCGGCAAGGTGGCGCAGACGCAAGTCTTCAACGTCACGCTGCCGGTCATGGTTGCGGGAGAAGTCCGCTATGTGCTCATCGTGGCGTCGGAACCCAAGCGCATCGAAACCGTTCTCGAACAGCAACTTTTACCCAGCGGTTGGTGCGCGGCGGTCAGCGACCGGACGGGCACAGTTTTCGCCAGCACCGAACCTGAACTGACCGGCAAAAAAATCGAATACCGCCTCGAAGACAGGTCATATGCCGAGCCGACGGTGTTCGATGCCGACATCAACGGCCACGCATCGATCATGTCGTTCCATCAGTCCCAGGTCACCGGCTGGACGACCACCGTCTGTGTGCCGCATGCGGTGCGCGACGCGCCGCTCGCAGTGGCCTGGAGCAACCTCTATGCGGCGAGCCTTCTGGCGGTCACGTTCGGCATTCTGCTTGCCTATCTGTTCCAGTTGCCGCTGGCCAACCTTATCCGCCAAACGCTGGCTGCCGCCGCGCAGTTGGGCAAGCCCGGACCAATTCCGCAGATC
>JANPCS010000102.1:0-5086 GCA_031431065.1 Hyphomicrobiales bacterium
AGCGCTTCGGGCGGCGCATCGGGTGCGAAGACGCCGGTTGGCAGAACAAGGTGGCCGTCGCTGACAACCGTCACATCGAGGGCGCCATGCTTGAAACTGTGGGGGCCGGCCAGCGCCAAGACGCTTTTCGGCATCAGGCCGGCGGCGATGAAGCCAGCGGCGGCAACCAGGAACTTGCGGCGATCGACGACGAGAAGCGACTTTGAGTCCAGCATGATCATCCCTCCAGTTGAAAAGGTGCAGTCTCATTCTGGCACATTGCACACGAAGTTGCGAGGTCTTACAGAAGTCAGAAAACGTGATCGCCTGCGCCGCGTCACGGGCTACACCCTGCGGATTACACAAACTTCATCGGTTCAATGCCTTGTTCCCGATCGTTGCAACTGGCAGAAGCTGGCGCATGGACGTCATCTTTTCGCCGGTGATCCTGTTCTTCGTGCTCGGCGCGCTGGCTGCCGCGGCCCGATCCGATCTGGCCATTCCGGAAGCCATCGCCAAGGGCATGTCGATCTATCTGATGGCGGCGATCGGCCTCAAAGGCGGCGTGCAGGTTGCCGAGAATGGATTGACCAGCAGCCTGGCGTTGGCGGCGGTGCTGGGTGCAGCCTTGTCTTGCGCGGTGCCGCTGTGGAGCTTCCTGGCGCTGCGTGGCATCGGGCGTCTCAACGCCATCAACGCCGGGGCCGTTGCCGCGCACTATGGTTCGGTGAGCGTTGTCACCTTCGCGGCGGGAAGCGAGATGCTGACAGCGCAAGGTCTTGCACCTCCGGGTCATTTGGTTGCCGTGCTGGCGCTGATGGAGACGCCGGCCATTGCCGTGGGGCTGATGCTGGCGCGGAGTGGTGGCAGCAAGCCGTCGCCGCAGGCCGCTGGCGATTTCCTGCGCGAGACGCTGCTCAATGGCCCGGTGGTGTTGCTGACCGGCGCCCTGATCATCGGCTTCATTGCCGGCAAGGAGGGCGTGGCGCCAATCTCGCCGTTCTTCGAGGCGGGGTTTCGCGGCGTGCTCTGCCTGTTCCTGCTGGATCTCGGGTTGATCGCCGCGCGGCGTTTGCGCGAGTCGAAGTCGCTTAATGCGCGGCTGGTGTTCCTCGGCGTGGCCTTGCCGCTCTTCAATGGCACGGTTGGCGTGTTGCTCGCCGCGGCCTTGGGCCTTGATCCGGCATCGGCGGCGGCGATCGGCGTGTTGACGGCCAGCGCTTCCTATATCGCCGTTCCAGCGGCCATGCGGCTGGCGCTTCCTGAGGCGGACGCCGGTCTGTCGCTGGCCATGTCGCTGGCCATTACATTTCCCTTCAACATCCTCGCCGGCATACAGGTCTATGCCGCGCTGGCCAAAATGGTGGTGAGCCCATGACCGAAACCGTGCACCGCAAGCGCATCGAGATACTCGTTGACCTGCCGCTGGCCTCGCGGATCATATCGGCGTCGGCGAAAGCCGGGATCAAAGGGCATACGCTGCTTCCGACGCTTTCGGGTGCGGGCGAGGGCGGCAGCTGGAGCGACGACCAGTTGTCGGGAGCCGTTGCCAAGGTGCTGTTCGTTGCGGTTACCACCGACGCGAAAGCCCAGGCGATGATCGATCTGGTGACGCCGATGCTCGATACCTATGGCCTGGCGCTGATTGCCAGCGACGTTCAGGTGGTCCGGCCCGCGAAATTTTGAGCGCATGCCCGCCATTGAATTCGGCGCGGAGCCTCTCTAGTCTCCCTTTCCACACAGAGTGCGAGGCTTTACCATGTCATTTCTGAAGAAGCTCTTCGGTGGCGGCGACAGCAAGACGGCCGAGGTGGCGGCGCCTCGGCCCAAGCGGCAGATCGAGCACAATGGGTTCACGATCAAGGCGACGCCCTATAAGGAGGGCGGCCAGTGGCAGACCTACGGCACTGTGTCGAAAGCGATCGGCGGCGAGGTCAAGGAGCACCGTTTCATTCGCGCCGACCGGTTTTCGGACGAGGATTCGGCGGCTGACCACGCCATCATCAAAGGCCAGCAGATCGTCGACCAGGTGGGGGAACGGGTCTTCGACTGAGTGGCCGTATCAGCCGAGGCAATAGTTGAAGCTGATGCTGATGCGGTTGCCTGCGGCGCGATTGAGCGGCACTTCGTGACGGAGCCAGCTCTCCCACAGCATGAGCGTTCCAACCTGCGGGTGGAACGGCACATGTGTCTTGAATTGATCGGTCACATTTTTCTTGCGCGGCGGCGCGGCCATCAGCATCGCCAGCCGCGGGTCTTCATAGACGATGGGGCCTGCACCCTGCGGCACAGCGACATAGTAGGTGCCGCTGATCGCCGCGTTGTGATGGAGGTGCGAGGTGTGCGAGCCGCCTTCGGGCATGACATTCACCCACAACTGATCGCACAGCGGCTTCAGGCCGCGCAGGTCCCATTGCAAGTCCCTGGCGAAGGCCAGGGCATGTCTATCGATCAATCTGACGAGCCGCTTTAACGCGGGGATCTGCCAGGGCAGGTCGCTCCGCGATGCATATGATGTATAGCCGGGGTAGCCATGGGCCTCGCACCACTTGAGGCCCGCCGTGTCGTCCATCGCCAGAGTCATGGCGACATCCTCAAGCTCGTGGTTGAGTTTCGCAGGTGCGATGTTGTCGGCGCGGTAGAGGCGGGTGGCGAAGAGTTCATGGGTTTCAGGCATGGCTCTTCGATAGCCCAACGGGTCAGCCTCCTTCAAGCGCCTTCACCACGATCGCTGCAATCTCGGTGTTGGAATGCTTGGTCAGATCCTTGTTGATCTCCTTGATGGTGGCCCGTGCGAGATCGGGCGAGGCGGCCTTCCTGTACATTCCCAAGGCTACTGGCGGAGCAACCACCACGAGGGCATCGAATTCGCCTGCCTTGAGATCGGCAGCCATGTCGGCGGCGATGCCGGCGACGAAGCGATCTTCGGCCTGCTGATGATAGTCCACGGTTTCGGCCGAAGAGCGCCGCGGCCCGGTGCTTTCCTGGACACTGGAGGGTTTATCCGTGCCGAGTTCGCGGGTGGGGGGATTGTCATGGCCATAGTGGCGTACGACGCGCAGGTCGGGGCGGCCAACATCGCCTTCGTTGCGCAGCACCGTGGCGCGGCCCCCATCAGTGACCAGAACGCGGGCGTGGCGAGACAATCGCTTCATGACAAACCTCCATTTCGATGTGTACAGTTCAGACTGGAACGCAGGTTCCCGCCTTGCGCAGGATCAAATCCCTGCCGGGGGCCGAAACGGGGTCTTGACAATGCGCCATCTTTTCCACTTCGAACAGCGGCACGAGCCGCTCGCCAGTTCGACCACCTTTTCTTCGCGGCTGACGCGGAATGCATTGTTGGCGTTTGGCGTCATCGTGGCCTCGCTGGTGATCGGCATGGCCGGATACATGCGCTTTGAGCATATGGGTCTTGTCGACGCCTTTGCCAATGCCGCGATGATCCTCTCAGGCATGGGACCGCTGACGCCGCTTGTCACCAATGGCGGCAAGATTTTCGCCGGGCTCTATGCGATCGCCTCGGGGCTCTTGCTGTTTGCCATCGCCGGACTGATTTTGGCGCCCGTCTATCATCGCATCTTGCACCGCTTTCATGTTGACGAACAGGTCGAGCCGGAGAAGGCGCCTGAGCGAACCAAGACCAAGACAGGAAGGCCCCGCCGCTAAGTGGTGAAGTTCAGAACGGCGGCAAAGAGCCCTCATCCGGCCTTCGGGCACCTTCTCCCATTGCCACGCCACGGCCGAAGGCACTGGAGCCGCGCGAGTGGCGCGTGTGATGACGGGCGAGATAGCCGTTTGTGCCTTCTCCCGCGGCAGGTGGGAGAAGGTGCCCGGCAGGACGGATGAGGGCGGCTAACTCCGTGTGCGGAGGAAATGGCTTAACTGCCCTGATCGAGAATGACATCGGCCGGGTAGGCGCCTGCCAGCAGGCGGCGGGCTTGGTGGGCGGCGGTGAGGTCGGTGGCGTTGATGACGGCGAGGCGGAAGCCGCCGGGGGGCATGGGGTGATCGTCCGACGGTTTGGCCTCGTGGAAGGTGATCTGCAGGCTCTCGACATGCGGCAGGGCACGGGCGCGCGATTGCAGTTCCAATGGCGGGTGGTGGAAGCCGGTTCCGTGGCGGGCGAAGAGGGGGACGGAGAAACCGTCGCGGCGATTTTGATCGTCAAAGCTCCAGCGCCGTTCGGCATAGAGACGGACCAGGGCATCGACCCAAGCCTCGCCATAGAGATCGCACCATTGATCGGCAAAGCGCAGGTGTGCCTCGATGATGCGGCCGCCGATGGTTTCGAAATTCATCATGCCGGTGTAGCCCTGCATGTGTTTGGCCACCCAGGTCGATAGGTAGGTATCAAGTTCCGGCATAACATCGGCATGCACCGTCCAATGCTTGAACATGCCGGCGATCCAGGGAACGCCGGTGGCGTGACGGCACCAGACGGCTTTGCCCTCGACGACCGCGCAGTCGGTCGATACATGCGTACCTTGCAGAAGCTCCATCCACATGTGGCCGGCTTGCGACGACTGCTCCAAATCCTCGGCGCTGGCGATGACCCGGCTGCCGACGCCCATACCCTTCAGATTGATGAGGGGTTTGGAAAACACCGGGAATCGTGGCGGCGTGACGCCATGCGGACCGCAGGGGAGACCTTGCGACTCGGCGATCTTGAGCTTGTCATAAATCCACCGGTGCTGCGGGAACAGGTCCCAGCAATCCGGATCGTCGGTCGGGATGACGATATCATCCGGACACGGAACATGTTCGAAATACTGGTAACGCCAGGGGTCGCGTTCGAGGACAGGCATAGGGAGAGTTTATCAAATGCTTGCTGACAGGCAATGGCAGCTAGAGTGATATCACATCACGATCATGCTTCATTCCCCTTCTCCTTGTGGGGAGGGGTTAGGGGTGGTGGGGTGGCCAGCGGAGTTCGCGGACCCCCACCCTCATTCCCTCCCCACAAAGGGGCTAAGGGATTCACACATCTTACCCGCATTTCGCGATTTTCCAGCCTTCATGTCTGGCCTGCAGTTGAAGGAGGCCGTCGTGCATGGTTTTGGGTCCGGCGGGTTTGTAGCCTTTGGAGGTGTAGCCGGACCAACCG
>JANPCS010000103.1:0-8959 GCA_031431065.1 Hyphomicrobiales bacterium
CGGCTCGGACAACTTGAACGGTGGTGGCGGAGCTTCCGATACCGTGTCTTACGCGAATTCGGCGGCCACCATTGCGCTGGCGCTGGATGGTTCTTTCGCCGCGGTGGGTGATGCGGCACTTGATACGATCAGCGGCATGGAAAATCTCATCGGCACGGGTTTTGCCGATGTCCTGGGAGGCACCGCCGGCAACAACCGCCTAACTGGTGGTGAAGGCAGTGACATGATGTCCAGCGGCTTTGGCGACGATGTCTTCGAATACTTGTCCATCGCTGACTCGACTGTCGCCGCCATCGGCCGCGATATCATCACCGATTTCAATGCGAGCGCCCATGACAAGTTTGATCTTTCGGCGATCGATCCGGTTCCTGGCGGCGCCAACGGCGATTTCGATTTCATTCGTGGTGCCAGGTTCACCGCACTTGGCCAAGTCCGGGTGTTCAACGACGGCGTCAACACCTTCATCGATCTCAACACCACCGGCGGTCTTGCCGCCGACATGCGCATTCAGCTGACCGGATTGATCGCGCTCGACGCCACTGATTTCGTGTTGTGACGAAGCCGCCGGCGATTTGCCATCGGGCGTGATCTAGACCGCTGACATCTGGGCATTGAAGCAAAGTCAGGCCTCAGGCAGACCAGCAACCCATCCGGAGCAATCCGGGCGGGGTCTCTGTTTCGTATGCTTGCATTCCAGCCCCCGAAACTGCGACAAGTAGGACTCGAACGGGGACTGCATATGCTGATTGGCATCGACTGGGGCGGAACGAAGATCGAGGGCGTGGCGATGGAGGCCGATGGCCGCGAGCTGTTGCGGTTGCGCGAGGTGACACCGCGCCACGACTATTCTGGTTGCATCGCCGCCATCAAGGCGATGATTGCCGGACTGAAAGACAAGACCGGCCAGAAGGGTTCGATCGGCATCGGCATTCCAGGCTCGCTCGAACCCGCGAGCCGCCTTGGCAAGGGGGCAAGTTCCACCTGGCTGCTGGGCCAGCCTGTGGAGGCCGATCTCAAAGCAGCATTGCAGCGTCGGAGGCTGTGGACGGGGCGGGGGCGGGCTACAACGTGGTCTTCGCCGTCATCCTCGGTTCGGGCATTGGCGCCGGTATCGCGGTCAATGGCCGGGCGCATCACGGACCCAACAATTCCGGCGGCGAGTGGGGGCACAATCCGCTGCCGTTCCCGGATGCCACCGAAATCCCCGGCAAGCCCTGTTATTGTGGGCGGCACGGCTGCATGGAAACCTGGTGTTCCGGCCGCGCCTTAGAAGATCAGTATACGGAGCATAAGGGTGTTGAACTGAAGGCCGCAAAAATCAAGGACCTGAAGCGGCGGGGCGATCACCTCGCCAACCTGCTGTGGCAGCGCTACATCGACCGCGTTGCGCGGGGATTGGCCACCGTCGTCAACACCCTCGATCCCGATGTTCTGGTGACGAGCGGCGGCATGTCGAACGTCGATGAACTCTATGACGATCTGCCGCCCGCCCTGGCGCGGCGGACATTTTCGACGGTGTTTCACACCCCGATCCTGTGCAACAAAAATGGCGATGCCAGCGGCGTGCGCGGTGCCGCCTGGCTGTGGAAGGAATGAGGATGGCTGTCGATGAACGGTTCGATTTCGGTCTAGAACTCATTCGCGAGGCGGGCGAACTGGCGCTCGGCTACTTCAACAACCGGGCCAATCTCACCATTCACAACAAGGGCCCGCAGGATCTGGCGAGCGAGGCCGGCCTCAACACCGAACTGCTGATCCGCGACCGGCTGGCCAAGGCTTTCCCGGAAGATGCCTTCCTTGGCGAGGAAACGCCGCCGACTGCCTATAGCGACGGCCAAGGCATCTGGGTAGTCGATCCCATTGACGGCTCCCAGCCGTTCATCTGTGGACTGACGAGTTGGTGCGTGTCGATTGCCTTTTTGCAGGAGGACCAGCTGCGGTTCGGCATGGTCTACGCGCCGGCCCGCGCCGAGCTTTTCGCCGGCGGGGCAGGTTCATCCTGCGACGTTCAATGGCCAGTCGATCAAAGGCAATCCGGGGCGCTCGATCCGCGATGGACTGACTGGTACTGGCTACTCGCCGAAAAGCGGCATCGATCTATTTCTGCCGGCCTTCGAGCGATTCCCGAGAGCAGGCGGCATGTTCTATCGCGACGGCTCGGGAGCGCTGGGCCTGTGCTATGTGGCGGCCGGCCGCCTCGTTGCTTTCTTCGAACCCGTCATCAAATCATGGGATTGCCTGGGCGCGGTCGCCGTCATCGACGCGGCCGGACTGAAGACCAGCGACTTCCTTGCCAATGACGGCCTGCACAAGGGCAACCCGATCATTGCCGGCAATGAGCATGTTTATGCCGAGATCGAGGCGATCATCGGCGGAAGTTATCGAGAGGCCTCGCGCTAGTTGAACCACACCGCGTAACCGAGGAAATTGCCCTCGAACATTTGCATCAGGCGGTCCCAGGTCTGGGCATCGGTCATCGGGCCATCCTCGAGATAGGGTAGGGCGGCGGAGCCTTGTGCCCACAGGATGGGATCGAAAACCCGCGGCTCGAGAAACACCCGGCGAAGATTGATGCCCTTGTCGAGGCGCCAGTGCGGAATGAGCTTCTTGCCTTGCAGCAGCGCCTCGAACTCGCCGAGGAACACCATCCAGCCATCAACCGTCTGCTGCGTGACGGCGGCTCCCGGCATCACAGCATTCTTTTGGGCGGGCGACGGAATCCATTCAGCCTCGTCATCGGTCTCGGCCAGAATGTAAGCCCAACTTTCGCGGCTCAGTGCCGCAACGCTTTCAAGATGACTGAGCACTGCTTTCAGGCGCTCCGGTTCCTTCACCTCCCAATGCATCAGATGGATGGCGGCAATCGTGTCGGCGATGGGCGCTGGGTCGAACCATGCCTCGGGACTGCGGTTTTGCCGGTTGAGAATGGAATTGGGCAGCCCCGCATCCGGAAACAGCACGTGGGCGCTGGCCTCGAAGCTGGCGCGGCCATCGTGCGCCAGCATGAATTCGATCAGTGCACTGAGGAGATGACTGTAGCCGCGCAGCCAGGCCGCGTCGGCGCGGTCGAAGGTGATGATGAAACGTTCCGCCGCTTCATCCGCAATGGCTCCGCCACCAAGCGAGGAATCGAGCACACGCCACAACCGCTCCGGCACATCGGTCTTGCCGTCGCCGTTGAGGTCGAGGCGGGCGAGGCCGATGGCGATCGGCAGCTTGACATCCGATTTACCCATCTGGGCCAGGGCCGCTTCAGCCGCCGTGAAGCCCGCCAGCGCTTCCTTGAACACGTCGCGCATCTTCTCATAGTCGAGTTTTTCGGGCGCCGGGTTCACTGGCAGCGGAAAACGGAAGAAAGGCAGGTTGCGCTGCAATTCGCTGGGCGCCTGCAATCCGTAGCGGTACATGTTCTGCGCCATCCGCTCGATCGTGCGGATGAACAGCGTGGTGCCCAGCGCGAAACGCACCTGATCGTCCTCGGGGCTGGCCGCGAGCCGCCAGGCGAGATCCTGCTCGAGCAACTTCAGTTCGCCGGCCCGTAACCGGTCACCCATCAATTGCGCCGCCGAAGACTCCGCCCATGCGGCAGAGAAAACAAACAGCGCAAACACAGCGGCGGCAATGGTACGGAACATGACGGTCTCCAGAAGTCAGATATCAACTACGTGGAAGGCTGCGCTTCAGCATTGATCCCGGTCAAGGGGTCCGTCAGCTCGGCCACCACCATCTACCGCCGATCACCACGCCGCGCGAATTGATCTTGGATTTGCCGATCAGGTGTTCGCCGGTGGCGTCGACATAGTCGAACTGACCTTCATCGACGCTCAGGATTGTCGCATCGCCTACACTGCCGGGCTTGAGCGAACCCAATTCCGGGCGCTTGAGGGCGAAGGCGGCGTTTTCGGTCGACGCCTTGATGACCTCGTTGAGGCTCATCCCCAGGCACAGGAATTTCGACATCGTCGTCACCTGGTCGAAGGCCGGGCCGTTGATGCACAGCGCATGCACATCCGATGAAATCGTGTCGGGCAGGAAGCCATTGGCCAGCATGGCGCGGGCCGTCTTGTAGCTGAACGACCCCATGCCGTGGCCGATGTCGAACAGCACGCCGCGCTTGCGGGCCGCCAGCACGGCGGGCCGCACCGTGCCTTGTGCCGTACACGGAGCATTGGGGAAGGGGCGGAAGGCGTGGGTCAGCACATCGCCCGGCCGCAACTTGGCGATCACCTCCTCGTAAGTAGGCGGCGGCTCGTCGATGTGGCACATCAACGGCAGGCCAATCTCATCGGCGACTTGCAGGGCGATGTCGAGCGGTGCAACACCCTGATCGCCCGACGCATGCCGCCCCACCCGCACCTTGATGCCGACGATGACATCGCGGTTGGCATCGGCGACTTTGGCGGCGGTCACCGGGTCCATCAGCCGCAGATTCTCGCTTTCGCCCACCATCACGGTGTTGGAAAAGCCATAGATGCCGGCGTGGCTGACATGCAGATAGGCGAGGATGCGGACCTCCGCGGGCTCGATCACATGCTTGCGGAAGCCCATGAAATTGCCGGGGCCTGCCGAACCCGTGTCGACGGACGTCGTCACGCCGCTGCTGCGGCAGAACTCTTCGGCGTCAATGCCAAGCGACGTGCCGCCCCAATAGACATGGGTGTGGAGATCGATGAGGCCCGGAGCGACGATCAGGCCGGAGACATCGCGAGAGGCTGCCTTGCCGGTGTCGAGGTTGGGCGCCACGGCTGCCACTTTGCCGGACTTGAAGCCGACATCCATGACGGCATCGATCCCTTGCGAGGGATCGATCACCCGGCCGCCCTTGAGAATAAAATCCACCGCTCAGAGCCTGTTGCCGAGCATCGGTCCGGTGGACGAAGCCCCGACCCCGCGGAACAGCTTCTTGAGAAAGCTCGTATCCTCGCCGGCGACCACGGTCTTGCGCGTGTTGACATCGATGATGCGGCCGTCCTGAAGGCCGTACTGCGCGAAACTCACCACCTGGTCGGACTGGCTGAAGCGGATGGCGATGACCTCGCGATCGGTTTCGTTGGGCTTCAGGAAGGCCCGGCTCTCGGTTACCGAGGTGATGTAGTAGTAGCTGTCGCCCTGGAACTTGACGGAGGCCGTGGTCGATGGCGATCCGAGAACGCCTTCGACGTCGAGCTTTGACATGCCGTTGCTGATCTGGTTGAAGGCACCCGGCTTGGCGATGTAGCCGCGATGCTCGACGGTGGGCGAGCATGCCGCAAGCAGCATTGCAATGCCGGCGGCGGCCAACAAACTAGAGGGTGATATGCCAGTCGTTTTGAACATGCGCTCTGATCTTTGTCCCATTCTCAACGCAATCGTTTAAGAAACCGTCAAGCTTAATAATACGTTAGCGGCAACAAGATGAATTTGAAACGGCTATTTCAACGCTCCCCGCCACCTGAACGCAAGGTTTATGAAGCAATTGTGGCTGCCGCGCGGCATCCCACCTTCTATGCCGATCTGAGCGTTGCCGACACGGTCGACGGCCGTTTTGACATGATTTCGATGCACACTTTCCTGGTGCTTGACCGGTTGAAGGGGGTGGAAGGGGAATTCCGGCAAAGGCTGGTCGATGAACTGTTCCGCGACATGGACCGCTCGCTCCGCGAAATGGGGGTGGGTGATGTGTCGGTGGGAAAGAAGGTCCGCAAGATGGCCGAGGTGTTTTACGGCCGCGGGACCGCATATGACCGGGCACTTGCGCAGGGCGGCGATGCGCTGCTGGCGGCAATTGCCCGAAATGTTTTTCCCGATGGACCGCCAGCCGAGTGTGCCGCCCGGTTGACGGCCCATGTGACGGAACAACGCGCCCACCTGGCAACTCAGGCGCCTGCCGCAATCGCCAGTGGAGACGTGCAGTTCAAGGAACCCAAGTCATGAAACACAAGGCCACCCCGGAATTCTCCCGGCCGCTGCAGGCCGACCGCATCCCGAAGCTCGGCAGCACGGAAAAAATCAAGGCCGACCCTGAGGAACTGATAGCTCTCGCCAATCGCCTCAAGATTCCCGCCCTTCATGAGCTATCGGCCGAAATCCGCGCTACCCCGTGGCGCGGCGGCGGATTGAAGCTTGAGGGCCACCTGACGGCCGATCTTGAGCAGATTTCGGTGATCAGCCTCGAGGCCTACCGCGAGAAGGTTTCGGTGCCGATCTCGCGCTACTTCCTGCCGCCCGGTGCCCTGACGGCGAATGAGGAAGATGAGGATGATGCCGATCCCATCGACAGTGGCTGGATCGACATCGGCGAAGTGGCCGCCGAAGTCTTGGCGCTCGATCTCGATCCCTATCCGCGAAAGCCAGGTGAAGCCTTTGCCGATCATATCGAGGAGGCAGGTCAGAAAAAACCTGAATCGCCCTTTGCTGTTCTCTCAAAACGGCCAGGCGATTGATCCAGACCCGCAGCGGGCTATTTAAAATGACAAGGCCCGGCCAATCTCCTATGGCTTCAGGCCGAACTGCCGGTGGCCTTGGCCAGGGCTCCGGGCATCACAAGTGGGTTGCGGTAAAATCTTGAATACGAAGAGACATCTGACCGTAGCGTTGGACGCGATGGGCGGCGACCTGGGGCCTGACATGGTGATTCCCGGGGCGGCACTCTCGGCTATTCGCCACCCGGAAGCCCGTTTCCTGCTGGTCGGAGATCGCAGCCGCATCGCGGCAATTTTGGAGCGCCATGCGCACTTGAAGGAACGCGCCGAAATCCGCCATACCGACATTTTCGTCGCCATGGATGCGAAGCCCAGCCAGGCTCTGCGCCAGGGCAGGGGAAAAAGCAGCATGTGGCTTGCCATCGAGGCGGTGCGCAGCGGTGAGGCCGATTGTGCCGTCTCGGCGGGCAACACCGGCGCGCTGATGGCCATGGCACGATTTGTCCTCAAGTCCCTGCCGGGCATTTCGCGGCCCGCCATTGCCGCCATCTGGCCTACCCTCAGGAGCGAAAGTGTGGTTCTTGATGTGGGCGCCACCATAGGTGCTGATGCCAGTCAACTCGTCGAGTTCGCGGTGATGGGCGAGGCCATGGCGCGCTGCCTTTTCGGTGTCGAGAAACCAACCGTCGGCCTGCTCAACATTGGCGTTGAAGAAATCAAGGGTGTCGAGCAGGTCAAGGAAGCCGGTCGCATCCTGCGCGACGCCAAATTGCCGCTCGAATACATTGGGTTTGTCGAGGGTGACGACATCGGCAAGGGCACCGCCGATGTCGTGGTGACCGAGGGCTTTACCGGCAATATCGCGTTGAAGACGGCCGAAGGCACCGCAAAACAGCTAGCTACCTATCTGAAGCAATCGCTGATGCGCACCTGGGCATCGAAGCTTGGAGCGCTTCTAGCGTCGGGAGCCTTTGCGGCACTTCGCGACCGCATGGACCCGCGCAAGCACAATGGCGGGGTTTTTCTCGGTCTCAACGGCGTGGTCGTCAAGAGCCATGGCGGCACCGACGCGCTGGGCTTTGCAACGGCCATCGACGTCGCCCTCGACATGGTCCGCAACGATCTCGTCAGCAAGATCAAGACCGACGTCGAAACCATGAGCGCGCTGATCAAGCCTGCTGCGGCAGACGGCAAGCAACCGGAAGTATCCCTATGAAAGAAGCCGCCAAACTGGTCAGGAGATCGGTCATCAAGGGCTCCGGGTCGGCACTGCCCGTCCGCATCATGACCAATGCCGACATGAGCAAGGTGGTGGACACCAGCGACGAGTGGATCGTCGAGCGCACCGGCATCAAGGCCCGCCACATTGCCAACGACAGTGAGACGACGCGCACGCTGGGAGCCGAAGCCGCCCGCCGTGCCCTGTCACACGCGGATATCGCGGCAGACGCCGTCGACCTCATCATTGTCGCTACTTCAACGCCGGACTTGACGTTTCCGGCAACCGCGGCATTGATCCAGGCCGATCTGGGCATCTCGCGCGGTGCTGCCTTTGACGTGCAGGCGGTGTGTTCGGGCTTCGTCTATGGCTTGAGTATTGCCGATGCGATGATCAAGGCCGGCCAGGCCAATTGCGTGCTGGTGATCGGCTCCGAAACCTTTTCGCGCATCCTCGATTGGACCGACCGCACCACTTGCGTGCTGTTTGGCGATGGCGCCGGCGCTATGCTGCTGCAGGCTGAAATGGTCGTTGATTCGACCAAAAGTGCCGGGATCATCGTCACCCGCATCCGCTCCGATGGGCGCCATCACCAGAAACTCTACGTTGATGGCGGTCCGTCGACCACCAGGACCGTCGGTTATCTCAGGATGGAAGGCCGCGAAGTGTTCAAGCATGCCGTGGTCAACATTGCCTCCGTCATGGATGAGGCGATGGCCGAGGCCAAGGTGACGGCGGCCGATGTCGACTGGTTCGTTCCGCATCAGGCCAATCGCCGGATACTTGAAGGAACCGCCCGCAAGCTACGTATCAGCGAGGACCGCATTGTGATGACGCTGGACCGCCACGGCAACACCTCGGCGGCCTCCATTCCGCTGGCTTTCGATGCCGCCATCCAGGATGGCCGCATCAAGAAGGGCGATCTCGTGCTGTTTGAAGCCATGGGCGGCGGCTTCACCTGGGGGGCGGTTCTGGCCCGATATTGAAGCTTCTCCTGTAAGTCATTGAGTTCGCAATATTTTGATTGACCGCGTGAAGTTTGCGCCATAGTTTTAACTGTATTGCAGGGGGCACAGGAATGGCTGGCAAGACGCTTACCCGCGCCGATCTCAGTGAGGCGGTTCATCGGCAGATCGGGCTGTCGCGCAGCGAATCCGCGGATCTGGTCAAGACCATGCTCGACATGGTGTCGGATCACCTGGTCGAAGGCCAGACGGTGAAACTGTCATCGTTCGGCACCTTCATGGTCCGCGGCAAGAATGGCAGGGTGGGGCGCAATCCCAAAACCGGGGAAGAAGTGCCGATCACGCCCCGCCGGGTGCTGGTGTTCCGGCCAAGC
>JANPCS010000104.1:0-5040 GCA_031431065.1 Hyphomicrobiales bacterium
GTAGGCAAGTTCGAGATCGGCGGTCGCTCCCGCCTCCTGCATGTGATAGCCGGAAATCGAAATCGAATTGAACTTGGGCATCTTCTCCGATGTGTATCTGAGGATATCGGCGACGATCTTCATCGAATGGCTGGGCGGATAGATGAAGGTGTTGCGTACCATGAATTCTTTGAGTACGTCATTCTGGATGGTGCCGGAGAGTTTCTCAGGCGCAACGCCTTGCTCCTCGCCCGCCACGATATAGAGCGCCATGATCGGCAGCACCGCCCCGTTCATGGTCATCGATACGCTCATCTTGTCGAGCGGAATGCCATCGAACAGGGTACGCATATCGTAGATCGAATCGATGGCGACACCCGCCATGCCGACATCGCCCGATACGCGCGGGTGATCCGAATCATAACCGCGATGCGTGGCGAGATCGAAGGCAATCGACAACCCCATCTGCCCGGCGGCGAGATTGCGCCGGTAGAAGGCATTCGAATCCTCCGCCGTGGAGAAGCCCGCATACTGCCGGATGGTCCAGGCTTGCGTGGTGTACATGGTGGGATAGGGGCCGCGCAGGAACGGCGCCATGCCTGGGAAAGTTTCGATGTAACCAGTTGTGTCTTCTGCTGTGTAGACGGCTTTCACCGGGATATCTTCCGCCGTATCCCATATCCCGTCATCCCGGCGAAAGCCGGGACCCATTTTTCCAAGCGAAGATTCTGAAACACTTGCATTCGGTGCATCCATGGGTCCCGGCTTTCGCCGGGACGACGGAAGAAATGGGGTGCCGGAAAGATCGGGAATTCGGTTCATGACAGAGCCTCGATCTCGGCGGCGGATTCGGTATTCAAGGTGTAGGCCGTGACACCGATCTGCGGCAGGCCTTCTACCGATGCCGGATCGGGCTTCGGCCAGTGCCCGGCCTCGGCATGTTGAAACACTGCCCACGCCGTCTCGCACAAGCCCTGCGTGAGCGTTTCAAGATAGCCTGCGCCCGAGGCAGGATCGGCGACGCGCCAAAGATTGGCTTCTTCCGCCAGCACGGTTTGCACATTGCGCGCAACGCGCCGGGCGAAGCTGTTCGGAAGGCCTTGGCTGAGCGAGAAGGGCAGTACACAGATCGAATCGGCACCGCCCAGCGCCGCACTGAAGACCGCAGCGGTGGCGCGCAGGATATTGCTGTGCGGATCGAGCTTCGCCAGCATCCGCCACGAGGTTTCGGCGTGAAGCTTCAGCGGTGCGTCCGGCAGGCCGGACGCCTGCAGCACGCGGGCCCATAGCAGGCGCATGGCGCGGAACTTCGCCAGGCATTCAAATATGTCCTGGGTTGCGGCCAGCGTGACGCTGACCGATCTGATGAGATTGGCATTGTTGAGCACGTCCATGGACCGAAGGCGGGCCACGGCATCGGCCAGCACGGCGCCGAGTTCCTGGGCTGTGGTGGCGCCTTGCTCATGCCATGACCGACCGTCAGCCTCCATGAAAGGGCCGAGGAAGCCGCTTTGGGATAGGCTGAATGCGTCGCTTGCACTCTGCGCCGCGAAACCGATCGCCATGCGTTCCGGATCGATCGGCTGACTTGCAATGAGATCGGCCAGCGCCAGTGACCCATTGCCTTCGACTTTCAAGACCACGGCATGCAGGTGAACGCCATGCAGGATGCGCGGCAGTTGCGATACATCGACTCCAAAACCGCGTGCCGAGGCGGCATCGTTTGCAACGAGCACCAGGCCGGTTGCGCCATTCGCCAGATCATCAAGCGCCTGCGCATTGGCCTTGGCGGCATCGGGATGGTCGACGCGCTGTAACAGTGTCCAAGGAGTTTGGTGCGCGCGCGCGGCGCGCGGGCCGGCGATCTGGCCATGGAGCGCTTCGAGACGGATACCGTCAGCCGTGCTGCGCACCAGCTTCTCTTCGAAGCTCGCACCCTTCAGCACGGCGTCCACACGCTTCAACCAGTCCGCACGGGTGAGTCCGGGAAACTCCGCTGCCAGCGATAATTCGGTCATCTCAGTCCACTTGTCCTGCGCACACAAACTTTAGCGAAGCAGGCTCCGAACCGCAAATTGGCCGTTCGGATGAGCGCGCCGCTAGACGTATCCGCTCAAGCCCGGAATCGAGCCCGCCGCCTCCTTAACCAGCTGCGAGCCCGCCTTTTGCTTGGCATAATCCAGCGTCGTGGTGCCCAAGGCCTTGATCTGATCCATCGAAAGACCGGCCGCCGAAAGCTTGCTGATCGCCGCCAGGGGTCCTCCCATCATGCCGCCGGCCAGCATGCCGAGCAGCCCGCCACCACCGTGGCCCGCCCCGTCGCCGCCATGCCTGGTGATCAGCTCGCGGGCGCCGGGCAGCTTGTCGAGCAATTCGCCCACCTTATTCGGGTTGCCCTGCGTGTGGATGAGGTTCAGCACGATGCCCAGCGCCTGCTCGGCTTTTTCCGGCCTCAACCCTGCGGTTGTCACAATTTGATTAATCAGTTCCTGCATCACCCGTCCCGCTGTGCAATTGCCTGTGTGCCGTCTATATAGCAACCTGGCTGCCCAATAACGCATCATCTACCGGGGAATAGATATTTCATGTCGGACAATTCGATCTTCATCGGCAAAAGCGAAAAGCGCGAGGAACTGTTCCTCGCCATGGCCAACCGTCACGGCCTGGTCACCGGCGCTACCGGGACCGGTAAAACAGTGACGCTGCAAATCCTCGCCGAGGGATTCACCAAGGCCGGTGTGCCGGTTTTCGCCGCTGACGTGAAGGGCGATCTTTCCGGCATCTCGATGGTGGGCGAGCCCAAGGATTTCCTGCTCGAGCGCGCCAAGCAGATCGGTTTCGACGACTATGGTTTCGAGGCGGTGCCGACAATCTTCTGGGATGTCTTCGGCGAACAGGGCCACCCGATCCGCACCACCATTTCGGTAATGGGACCGCTGATGCTGTCGCGCCTGATGGGGCTGTCCGATGCCCAGGAAGGTGCGCTCAACATTGCCTTCAAGATCGCCGATGAGGAGGGCCTGGCGCTTCTCGACCTGAAAGACTTGCGCGCCCTGTTGATGGATCTGGCGGACCGCGGCAAGGAGATCACCACCGAGTATGGCAATGTCAGTGCCCCCACCATCGGCGCCATTCAGCGCCGCCTCGTGGTGATTGAAGAGCAGGGCGGCGACAAGTTCTTCGGCGAGCCGGCGCTTGACATCAAGGACTTCATGCGCACCAGGCCGGACGGCACGGGATACATGAATGTGCTGGCCGCCGACAAACTGATCAGTTCGCCGCAGCTCTATGCCACTTTCCTGTTGTGGATGATGTCGGAGTTGTTCGAGACCATGCCCGAGGCGGGCGATGCCGAGAAACCCAAGATGGTGTTTTTCTTCGATGAGGCGCATCTGCTGTTCTCGGACGCGCCGCCCGGCCTGATCCAGAAGATCGAGCAGACGGTGAAGCTCATCCGCTCCAAGGGTGTTGGTATTTACTTCGTCACCCAGAACCCGCTCGATGTACCGGAAAGCGTGTTGGCGCAGATGGGCAACCGCGTGCAGCACGCGCTGAGGGCTTATACACCGCGCGAGCAGAAGGCGGTGCAGACGGCGGCCTCGACCTTCAGGCCCAATCCGGCCTTCAAGACCGAGGAGGTCATCACCCAGCTTGGCAAGGGCGAAGCGCTGATCTCGGTGCTCGATCCCAAGGGTGTTCCCACCATGGTGGAACGAACCCTCGTCCGCCCGCCATCGAGCCGCTTGGGTCCGGTGACGCCCGAGGAGCGCCAGAAGACCATCAAGAACTCACCGGTCTATGGCCTCTATGAAACGCCTGAAGACCGCGAGTCGGCCTACGAGAAACTGCACAAGAAAGCCGGCGATCGCGCCAGCGCCCAGCAGCAGGCGGAAGCCGACAAGGCGCAAGCCGCGGCTGACAAGGCCAAGGCCGTGGCCGACAGGGTTACGGCGCGTGAAGCCGAGCGCCAGGCCAAGGCTGAGGCCAAGGAGGCGGCGCGCGAAACCGCCACCGACCGCTTTGTGAAGAATATCGCCGGCTCGGTTGGCCGCACCGTTGGTTCATCGGTGGCCCGCTCCATCGGCACCGCTTTGGTGCGCGGGATATTGGGCAGCCTGACAAGGTAAATGCGTCCCAAAAGGTCTGTCATCCTCCGCGAAGGCGGAGGATCTGCCAAGCGGAAATCACGCCTCTGTCACGCAACTGTGCGAAGCTTTGTGAAGCGCTTCGACCCTTGCGCAGCTATTCTACAGCCAAGGAGAAATGCTTATGCGCAATATCGTCTCAAGTCTGTTGATGGCCACTTCGATCATGCTCGGAACGGCGGCTTACGCCAAGGCCGAAACCGCCATCCTGGCCGGTGGCTGCTTCTGGTGCGTCGAGTCCGATATGGATCACGTCAAGGGCGTCACCTCGACGATCTCTGGCTACGCCGGCGGCGAGGCCGCGAACCCAACCTATCGCAATCACGAAGGTTATACCGAGGCGGTGAAGGTCGAGTTCGATCCCAAGATCATCAGCTATGAAGCCCTGACCGCGCACTTCCTTCGTACCATTGATGTGGTGGACGGTGGCGGCCAGTTCTGCGACCGCGGCGAGAGTTACATTCCGGCGCTGTTTCCATTGAGCCCGGAACAAAAGCACGCAGCGTCACGTGCATTGGAAGCCGCGGAGAAGTCGCTCGGCCTGCCGCTTGCCGTGAAGGTGAGTGACACCGCGAGCTTCTTTCCAGCCGAGGATTATCATCAGGATTACTATCTCGGCAGCAACCGCGTGCTCACCCGCTTCGGCTACATCCGCCAGTCCGACGCCTATGCCAACTACCGCGAAGCCTGCGGCCGCGACGCCAGGGTGAAGGACCTGTGGGGCGCGGGTGCCAATTCATATCCCAAGATCGAGCCGCAGGGTTCGTAACGCGCCGCGCGGCAAGGCTCCAACAGTCTGATTTATTTTGTGAAGGTGGGATTTGCGATCAGTCGCGTTCCATCCGCACATCGCGCCCTGAATACCGTAACCACATTGACCGAGCCGCCGCTCTTCCAGACATCCTTGATCTTGCTG
>JANPCS010000105.1:0-3587 GCA_031431065.1 Hyphomicrobiales bacterium
GCCGACCGCCAGCATGCGGAACTGGCCGGGATCGAAGCCTTCCGGCATGATCGCCTTGAGGAAGCTGAGTTGGCGGAAGAGTTCGAAGGCGCCGATGATGGCGATCGACGCGAAGACCACGCCGATCTGCGAGCCAAGCCCGCCCAGCACCACGATGGCCAGGATGATCGCCGACTCCATGAACACGAAGGACTCGGGGCTGACGAAGCCTTGCCGGGTGGCAAAAAAGCTGCCGGCAAAACCGCCGAACATGGCACCGATGGCAAAGGCGGTGAGCTTCGTGTTGGTGGTGTTGATGCCGAGCGAGCGGCAGGCAATCTCATCTTCACGGAGAGCTTCCCAGGCGCGCCCTACCGGCAGCTTGCGCAACCGCATGGTGACGAAGTTGGTGATCAGCGCCAGCACCAGGATGATGTAGTAGAGGTAGATGATGCGGTAGATGGGCTGGGGCTCCAACCCGAAGGTTGCGGCAAAGCCGCCTTCGTCCGCCGAAAATGGAATGCCGAAGAAGGAAGGCCGCGGGATATTGCCGATGCCGGCCGGGCCGCCGGTGAACTCCACCCAATTGAGCAGCACGACGCGGATGATCTCACCGAAGGCCAGCGTCACGATGGCGAGATAGTCGCCGCGCAAGCGCAGCACCGGAAAGCCGAGGATGACACCCCACAGGGCGGCGAGAATGCCGGCGACCGGCAAGCTGATGAAGAAGGCCCAGGGCAAAATGCCTTCGCCAAACCAGAGTGGCAGATAGACCGTGGCGAGCAGGGCGTAGGTATAAGCGCCAACCGCATAGAAGGCCACGTAGCCAAGATCGAGAAGGCCCGCCAGGCCGACCACGATATTGAGCCCCCAGCCAAGCATGATGTAGGTGATGATCAGGATTGCCATATCCATGATCTGGCGTTCGCGGTCGCCGGTGAAGCTTGCCAGGAACGGCAGCATGATCGCCACCAGAAGCAGAATGGGCGAGACGAATTTGGCGAACGGCGAGTCGGCCTTGGACGGTTTTGCCGCCTTGGCCGGGGCCGCTGTTTCAGTCTTCGACATGTTGTACATGTGGATAAGGAAACGCCCGCCGACCGTCGCCGCCGTCAGAAGCGCCACCAGCAACCAGCGATGGTCGAGGGCCAGCGTGCCGGTCGCCGTGACCGTTTTGAGGCCGACGATGGGCCCGAAGATGGCCAGGCAAAGAATGGCCGTGAAAATTAGATCCTTGGCGAGGCTGGCAGCGTCCTTAGGCCCTTCGCCACCGCCCACATGGGTCGATCTTGGTGCTGTTGCCATGGCTCAGACCTTCTCGATTTCGGGTTTGCCGAGAAGGCCCTGCGGCAGGAAAATCAGCACGGCAGCCAACATGGCGAAAGCGGCAACGTCCTTGTATTCGACCGAGAAATAGGCCGACCAGAAGACCTCGATCAGGCCGATGATGAGGCCGCCCAGCATGGCGCCGGGTATCGAACCAATGCCGCCCAAGACCGCGGCGGTAAAGGCCTTCACGCCGGCCAGGAAACCCACGAAGAAATCCGTCACGCCATAATAAAGAAAGAACATCATGCCGGCCACCGCGGCGAGTGCGGCGCCCATCACGAAGGTGATGGAAATCGTCCGGTTCACGTCGATGCCCAGCAGCGAGGCCATTTTCATGTCCTGCTCGCAGGAGCGTTGGGCGCGGCCCAGCGGCGTGCGGGTGATGATGGTTGTAAAGATCAGCATCAGCACCAGCGTTGTGATGATGATGAAGATTTGCATGTTGGACAGGCGGACGACGAATTCACCTTGTTCAAGGGCTCGTTCCATCAGCACATGGCCGCCGGTAACAATGGGCTGCAGGGGCTTGGGCCTCGCGTCCTGGGCAATGCGCACGAATTCCTGCAGGACGATCGACATGCCGATGGCCGAGATCAGCGGCGCCAGCCGGAAGGAGCCGCGCAGCGGCCGGTAGGCCACTTTTTCGATGGTCCAGTTGAAGGCCGATGCAATGATCATGGCGATGATCACCACCAGGACCAGCGCCAGGATGATCAGGAACATGCCGCTGCCCCCGGTTAACCCGAGGGCCACAATCGCAATAAGCGAAACGAAGCCGCCCACCATGAAGACATCGCCATGGGCGAAGTTGATCATGCCGATGATGCCGTAGACCATGGTGTAGCCGATGGCGATGAGGCCATAGATCGACCCCAGTGTGACGCCATTAATCAGCTGCTGGAGAAAATACTCCATGAGCCCCCCTGTATGTTTCCGAGTTGGCGCGGTTTCCGCTGCCGTTAAGCCTTCATAGGCATTTCAATTTTCGAACACAAGGGTATGGAATCGGACGACCGGAAACTGCAGCGTCATCTGTAATCGGACAAATCTGGGAGTTGCTGGCATGAACACAACGTCATTGCGGCCCGGTGCCGCTTTCACGATCCGGCCTGCTGTACCTGCCGATTCTGAAGCCGTTTCGGCGGTGCTCTACGCCAGCTATTCGACTTTGCTTGCCGGTGATTACGACATGGAGCTGCTGGCCAAGGCACTGCCGATGATGAGCAAGGCCAATCCGCGTCTGCTGGAATGCGGAACCTACTATGTCGCAGAAACCATTGACCAGCGCATCGCCGGCTGTGGCGGTTGGACTAGGGAACGTCCGGGAACCAATAAGACCGAGAACGGCGTCGGCCACATCAGGCATTTCGCCACCGATCCTGGTTTCTTGCGGCAGGGGATTGGTAATGCGCTTCTGGCGCGATGCATCGAAGAGTCGGAAACCCACGGTATCCAGACGCTCGAATGCTTCTCCACACTTTCGGCAGAGGCATTCTACGCCGCCGCGGGCTTCCAGACTTTCGGCCGGTTCGATGTCGAATTCCCCAATAGCGTCAAATTTCCATCGCTCCACATGCGCAGGATGAGCAAACTTCGCGATTAACCCACAATTTTCTCATGTTGCGGTGCGGCAAAAAAGTACTTGCCACCTATGGCGGATCGATATATATGCCGTGCCATCTATCGAACCGTCATATATCGGACCAGCATTGCCATGAACGTCAGAACCTTATGTTTGGGCATCCTCTCGGTTGGAGAGGCGTCGGGCTACGAGATCAAGAAGGATATCGAGGAGGGCATGTTCAGCCACTTCATCGAAGCTTCCTTCGGCTCGATCTATCCGGCGCTGACGCAATTGGCCGGCGAAGGTCTGTTGACGGTCAGGGCCGAGGAGCAGACCGGCAAGCCCGACAAGAAGGTCTATGCCATCACCGAACAGGGCCGCGCGGCGCTGGCCAAGTCGATTGCCGTGCTTCCGGCCCGCGACAAGTACAAGTCGGAATTCCTGTTTCAGATGCTGCTGCAGCAATATATCAGCCTCGGCACGATGCTGGCGGCGGTGGATAAGCAGCTCACTGACCTGAAACACGATCTGGCGCGTATCGCCGAGTGCCGGCAGTCGGAACAGCCCCATGCGGGCGCGCGTTTTGTCGCCGATTACGGCGAGGCCGAGCTGACAGCAGCTGTCAGCGTGCTGAGCGAAAAGAAAGCCGAACTGCTGCGCCAGGCCAATACCCAGGCAGCGGAATAGAACCGGGAACGAGTGACATGATCAGACG
>JANPCS010000106.1:0-4744 GCA_031431065.1 Hyphomicrobiales bacterium
GGAGAGACTGGGAGCGCCGCACGGTTTTGCGTGGGGTGAAGGACATGGGATCGAGTGTGCCGTGAGACCGCCTTGCTGCGCAAGCCGGCCCTCATCCGCCCTTCGGGCACCTTCTCCCGCCGCAGGCGGGAGAAGGGTAACATGCAATGCCCCTTCCTCACTCATTCAAAAACGGATTGTTGAGCCGCTCCTCGCCGATCTGGCCCGGCGAACCGTGGCCGGGCAGGAACACCACGTCGTCACCCAACGGCAACAGTTTCTCGCGGATCGACTTCAGCAGCGTCTCGTGGTCGCCGCGCGGAAAATCGGTGCGGCCGACCGAGCCCTGGAACAGCACATCGCCCACCAGCGCGAAACGGTTCTCGTCATTAAAGAACACCACCGACCCTGGTGTGTGGCCGGGCGCTTCATAAATTGCGAATTTGAGATCGCCGATCGTCACCTCGTCGCCCTCTTGCAGCCAGCGGTCCGGCAGCACCGCGCGGACACCTTCCATGCCATACTTGGCACCGCTTTCCGGCAGTGTTTCGAGCAGGAACGTATCGTCGATGTGCGGCCCCTCGATCGGCACCTGCAGCGCGTCCTTCAACTCGGCCGCTCCCCCCGCATGGTCGATGTGGCCATGCGTCAGCAGGATCTTTTCAATCGCAATGCCGCTCTGCTTGATCGCCGCGAGGATCAGCGGAACATCGCCGCCCGGATCGACGATGGCACCGATTTTTCGCGCCTCGTCATAGACCAGCGAACAGTTCTGCTGGAAGGGTGTCACCGAAATGATGAAGGCTTGAAGCTTTGTCATGGTGGCGTTGATTAGCGTTGCATAGCCCTGTGCGCAACCCACCCTTGCTCAAGAACTTGCGCATCGCTACAGCCTGTTGAACGCCAGTTCAATAGCCGAAAACCATGACATCCAGCAGCCTTAGCGCCACTCGCACCGGAAACCTGATCGCCGCCATCGCGGCGGTGGCTGCTTGCGACATCGCCTTTGGTCTGACCCTTCAACTTCTGCCGCTGCTGATGGAAAAACAAGGCATTCCCGCCTGGCTGATCGGTGTCAATGCCGCCATGGGGCCGGTCGGAATCCTCGTGGCCGGACCCTTCCTGCCCCGCATTCTCGGCAACATCGGAACAAGGCGCGCCGCCTTCATCATCGTTGGCCTGATGATCGCCATTCTGCTGGCCATCAAGGTCTCGCCCTTCTGGGCGTGGTTCCCGCTGCGCTTCTGCCTCGGCATCACCACGGGCGCGCTGTTCACCATTAGCGAGGCCTGGGTCCTGACCTTCGCTGGAGACCGCGGGCGTGGGCGCATCATGGGGCTCTATACCAGCGTGATGGCCGTCAGCTTCTCGATCGGGCCGTTGATCCTGCCATGGACCGGCATCGATGGCTGGCTGCCATGGTTGATCGGCATCTGCTGCATCGGCCTCAGCATCCTGCCATTGACCTTCGTCAAGGTCAGTGGCGCCGAGTTCAAGCAAACCGGCGGCGGTAGCTTCTTCGCTTTCGTGCGCAAGGCGCCGCTGCTGCTCTTCGCGGTCTGCGCCGCAACGCTGTTCGACAATGTCTTCATCTCCTTCTTCACCATTTTCGGTCTGCGCCACGGCCTTGAACTCGATGTCGCCAGCCGCATCCTGGGCTTCGGCATCATCGGCAGTGTGTTTCTGTTCTATCCCATGGGCTGGCTCGCCGACCATTGGTCACGGCGCGGCGTTGTCGTGCTGTCAGCTTGCCTCACCATCGTACTGTCGTTGAGCCTCATCGTCTTCATCAATCACTGGCTAATCTGGCCGATCGTTATTCTGCTCTCGGCCAATGCCTTCGGCGTCTATGTCGTGGCCTTGGCCGCCATGGGCGACAGCTTCAAAGGCCCCGATGTGATCGCCGGTTCGGCTGCGTTTGCCGCCATGTGGGGTGTGGGCGGCCTGCTGGGTCCGCCCATCGCCGGTGCCGCCATCGACACCTTCGGCATCAATGCCATGCCGGTAACGCTCGCCTCCTTCTACGTGATCCTGCTCTTTGGGCTTGCCATCAGCGGCGGTCAGCTGGTGCGGAAGCCCGTCCATGGATAGGCAGCGCCTCATCAACCTGCTGGCCGCCATCTCGGCCATCGCCGTCTTCGGTTTCACCTTCGGGTTGATGTTCCCGCTGCTATCCCTCATCATGGAAAAGCAGGGCATCAGCACCGAGATCATCGGCTACAACTCGGCCATGAACCCGGTGGGCATCGTGCTCTCGGTATTTATCATCCCGCTCCTGGTCCGGCGGCTGGGTGCCAAGAAGGCGGTCATCATTGCCGGCTACCTCACCGCGGCGGTGATTCTGATTTACCCATCACTGCCGATCTTCTGGTGGTGGTTCGTTCTGCGGGTGTTGCAGGGCTTTTTCGTCTCAATCCTGTTTGCCATCAGCGAAGCCTGGATCGTCAGGTTCGCCGAAGGCGCCTGGCGCTCCCGCATTCTGGCGATCTATGCCTCGATCCTGGCCTTGAGCTTTGGCGGTGGCCCCATCGTCATCACCATCACCGGCATTGAGGGCCCGGCACCCTTCATCGTCGGCGCTGTGTTCCTGGTCATTGCCACCATCCCGATCTACTTCGTCAAGGACGAAGCCGTCGACAGCGAGGACGAAGAGCCGCTCTCGATTCTGGCCTTTGCGCGCAAGGCTCCCATCCTGCTGTTTGCCGTTGGCATGTTCGCCATCATCGACGCCGCCAACCTGAGCTTCCTGCCCGTTTATGCGGTGAAGAAAGGTTTCGATCAAACCACCGCCGCCATGGCCCTGACCGCCTTCGTCATCGGCAACACCGTCCTGCAATTCCCCATTGGCTGGTGCGCCGATCACTTCCCCAAGCGCATCGTCATGACCGCCTGTGGCATCGCCACCGCAATCTGCTCAGGCTTGGTGCCGTTCACCTTCGGCACCTGGGCGCTGTGGCCGGTGCTGACCGTGATGGGTGCGACCTCCGCCGGTATCTATTCCGTGGCGCTGGGCGAGTTGGGCGAACGCTTCTCCGGCCATGAGCTGGTTACCGGCACCGCCGCCTTCTCCACCATGTGGGGCATCGGCGCCCTGGTGGGATCATTGCTGGCCGGCTGGTCGATGGCAGGACTCGGGCCGGATGGCCTGCCTTACTCGATGGCCGCCATCTTCATGGTCTTCGTCGTGGCATCAGCGTTCAGCTCCCGGGCCGCTCTGCGGATGAAGCCTTTATGACCGCCAACCATCTGGACTTTTCGCGGCGCGGCTGTGATTGTGGCATTCATCGCATCGCAGGATAAGCTCCATGCCAGACACCGGCGCCGCCGCCAGCCAGTTGAGAACCATCCGTGACTTTCTCCGCTGGGCCCTGACGGAATTTCGCAAGGCCAAGCTCAGCCATGGCCACGGCACGACGTCGGCCATCGACGAGGCCGCCTTCCTTATTCTCGAAACCCTGAACCTGCCGGTTGATGACATCAACCCCTGGCTCGATGCCACACTGCTGCCGGACGAACGGAGTGCACTTGCCGAAATCATCCGTAAACGGATTGATACCCGCCTGCCCGCCGCCTATCTGGTGCAGCGCGCCTATATCCACGGCGTGCCGTTTTATGTCGATGAGCGGGTGATTGTGCCGCGCTCCTACATCGGCGAGTTGATGTTCTCCGGCATATTCGGTGGCGAGGATACGGCCTTGATCGAGGATGTGAGCCAAACCGTCAGCATTCTCGATCTCTGCACCGGCTCCGGTTGTCTGGCCATTCTCGCGGCTGGCATTTTTCCCGAAGCCGAAGTCGATGCCACCGATCTCTCGGCTGCTGCCCTCGAAGTCGCTCGCATTAACATCGCGGACCATAATTACCTCAATCGCATCAATCTATTGCATGGCGATCTTTTCGAAGCGGTTGAAGGCCGCTGCTATGACCTCATCATCGCCAATCCGCCTTATGTGGCGGGTGCTGAAGTGGCGGCCTTCCCACCTGAATATGGCCACGAACCGATCATTGCCCATATCGCGGGTGAAGATGGTCTCGACATCGTGCGGCGCATTCTCGATCAGGCGGCGGAGCATCTCAATCCCGGCGGCGGATTGCTCTGCGAAGTCGGCACCGGCCGCGGGTTGCTGGTGGCCGAATATCCGCATCTCGATTTCCTCTGGCTCGACACCGAGGAGAGTCAGGGCGAAGTCTTCTGGATCACCCGCGAGCAGTTGACGGGCTGATTACTTCCGCAAACCCGTTGCCAAGACCAGGTTGTCATACATGCGGCGCGTCATCGCCGCCATCTGCGGCATCAGCGGGTAGGCCTCTTCCACCAGCTTGGCGTAGGCGCCCTCACCTTTGTGCCGTTCGAGGTTGGCGACATAGCTTGGCAGCGACGACCAGCCGGCAATCGTCTGCGGCGTGAACTCACAATGAAACTGCGTGCTCATGGCGTGATTGTCGATGGCGATCGACTGCACGGCGGAGGACGGCGAAGCGGCCAGCACACGGGCTTGTTGCGGCGCCCGCTTCACCTCCGCCACGTGCCACTGCATCACCTTGTGGCTTTGTCCCAGTCCCGCCATCAGCGGGTTGTTGCGGCCATCCTCGGTCAAGTGAATGTCATGAACGCCAATTTCTGAAATATCCGCAAGAGCAACCTCCCCGCCCAGTGCCGTAGCCAGCAGCTGATGTCCGAGACAGACACCGAAGTAGGGTTTCGCGCGGTCCATCACCCATTCGCGGATGGCGGCTTTCTCTTCCGTCAGCCAGGTATGTTCTT
>JANPCS010000107.1:0-8384 GCA_031431065.1 Hyphomicrobiales bacterium
CAGAAACGGCACGAACTGCGAGGACACGTGGGCAAAGACCCGATCATAACCTGCGGCGGCGGTGGTGCTGTAAATGTGCTGGGTCATGCTGCTTGTCCTGCCTCCGCAAGACTTGCACGGCTGGGACCGCCAATGCAACGCTTCCCAACCCAGCACATTGACAAATCCGGCGGGCTTCGTCAGGAACGGCACCGGCAACACATGGGAGTCATCATGATCAGGAAACTGGCCTTATCCGTCCTCGTCGGCGGCCTTCTGGTAAGTCCGGCGCTGGCCGCCGGCATGCTTAACGTCGAAACCTCCAAGGGTTGTGCCTTCGACATCACGCTCAGGGCCGATCTGGCGCCGAAGCACGTGGCGCAGGTCACCAGGCTGGCGGCGGCGGGCTTTTATGACGGCATCGTCTTTCACCGGGTGATCGAGGGCTTCATGGCCCAAACGGGTGACCCGACCGGTACCGGCATGGGCGGCTCCAAGGAGCCCGATATCAACGCCGAATTCACAGCGGAGCACTTTGCCCGCGGCACGGTGGGCATGGCGCGTTCGCAGGACCCCAATTCCGCCAACAGCCAGTTCTTCGTGATGTTCGCCGACGGCGGCTTCCTCGACAACCAATACACGGTGTGGGGCCAGGTCGATGAAGCGGGCATGGCCTGCGTCGACAAGATCGAACGCGGCGAACCGCCAGCAAATCCCGACAAGATGACAAAGGTAACAGTGCAATAATGGCCGATCTCGAAAACACCCTCTACATGGACATCGCCAATGCCAAGGGTGAGGCCAAGGGCCGCGTCACCATCGCCCTTCGGCCCGATCTGGCGCCCGGGCACGTCGCCCAGATCAAGGCGCTGGCGCGTGAAGGCTTCTACGACAACGTGGTGTTCCACCGCGTCATCGAAGGCTTCATGGCGCAGGGCGGCGACCCCACCGGCACCGGCACCGGCGGCTCCCGGAAGCCCAACCTGAAACAGGAATTCTCGAAGGAACCGCATGGGCGCGGCACCTGCTCGATGGCGCGTTCACAGAGCCCGGATTCGGCCAACAGCCAGTTCTTCATCTGCTTTGGCGATGCCGGTTTCCTCAACGGCCAATATACGGTGTGGGGCAAGGTCTCGTCCGGCATGGACATCGTCGATACCATCAAGCGCGGCGAACCGGTGCGCGAACCCGACAAGATCGCCAAGCTGCAAGTGGCGGCGGATGTGAAGTGAAGCTGGGTCCCGGGTATCGTGTTACGGCCCTTAGCCGCAATTGAATGTCACTGCAAAATGGTATATATCATTGATAGATACCATTCGGAGTGAACGCCGTGGGCGACGCCGTCAAAGCCAAGCTTTTCATGCACGGACGCAGTCAGGCGGTGCGGCTGCCGAAAGAATTCCACTTTGACGGTACCGAAGTGCGGGTCCGCCGTGTCGGTCGTGGTGTGATGATTGAGCCCGTGGAAGTGGGTTGGACGGAGATATTTGCCAAACTCGATGCAATGCCCGATGGCGGCGGGTTCGAGGAGGGCTGGCGCGATCAACCGCCCATGCCGCCAGACGAGGACATTGAATTCGAGTGAAGCTCCTTCTCGACACCAATGTCGTCAGCAAGATCATGAGTGGCAGGCCACCAAACTACCGCATCTCTGCTGGCGTATCGCGGGAGGCTGGCAATCTGCATTTCACGTCGGTCATTGTCATGCATGAGTTATATTATGGCGCTGCCAAGAGCCCGCGCCCGGAAGAATCGCGTGACAGGGCGATGGTGACGCTGGCAGGCCTCAACGGTATTGTCGACTTCACCGCCGACGATGCTGAAATCGCAGGTTCAATTCGTGCGCAACTTTCGGCGAAAGGAATGCCGATTGGCTCCTACGACGTGCTAATTGCTGCGCAGGCACTGCGCATTGGCGCAACCGTCGTCACCAACAACCGGCGCGAGTTTGATCGCATTCCAGGACTTGATGTGATCGACTGGTAGGATGCGCGTCTCTGATTTCGATTTTGAGCTGCCGCCGGAGCGGATTGCGCTCAGGCCTGCGTCTCCGCGCGATTCCTCGAAGCTGCTGGTGGTGCGGCCCGATAAACTTGGCGATCATGTCTTCCGTGATTTGCCGCAGTTCCTGCGGGCTGGCGATGTGTTGGTGTTCAACAACACGCGGGTTATTCCCGCTGCCTTGAGCGGGCATCGCATCGGGCGGCTGGGGACCATGCCGAAGATCGAGGCGTTGCTGCATCTCAGGCTTGATGGCTCGCGCTGGAAGGCCTTTGCCAAGCCGGGAAAGAAGCTGCAGGCGGGTGATCGCATCCGCTTTGGTGGGGACGGAAAAGTCTGTCTTCTCGGGAACCTGGATGCCATCGTTGAGGAAAAAGGCGAGGCAGGGGAGATCACCCTGGCGTTCGATTTCCACGGGGCCGTGCTCGATGAGGCCATTGCCGCCTTGGGCGAGATGCCCTTGCCGCCTTACATCGCGGGCAAGCGCGGGACGGACGCGCAGGACCGTGGCGACTATCAGACAGTCTATGCCGAGAAGGATGGCGCGGTGGCGGCACCGACCGCCGGATTGCACTTCACTCCGGACTTGATCAAACACTTGCAAGATATTGGTGTTGCAACTGAATTTGTGACATTGCATGTCGGGGCTGGAACCTTTCTGCCGGTCAAAGCCGAGGATACCGCCGACCATAAGATGCATGCCGAGTGGGGTGAGGTGACGGCCGAAACCTGCGTCCGGCTGAAGGCGGTGCGCTCTGCCGGCGGGCGCATCGTGGCGGTCGGTACCACGTCGCTGCGGCTGCTCGAAAGCTCCGGTCTTGAACCGTTTTCCGGCACCACGGAGATTTTTATCACGCCGGGTTATCGCTTCCGCGCCGTCGATCTGCTGATTACCAATTTCCATCTGCCGAAGTCGACGCTGTTCATGCTGGTCTCGGCCTTCGCCGGGCTGGAGCGCATGCGCGGTGCCTATGCCCATGCCATCGCCCATGACTATCGGTTCTATTCCTATGGCGATGCGAGCCTGCTATTCCCGGCGTCATGAATGTCATGAATACTGAATTTGGCTTTACGCTTCACGCCACCGACGGCCCGGCCCGGCTTGGCACGCTTCGCACCTTGCATGGCGACATCCGCACACCAGCCTTCATGCCGGTGGGGACGGTGGGGACCGTGAAGGGACTCTATCTCGATCAGGTGGAGGAGACGGGCGCCGACATCATTCTCGGCAACACCTATCACCTGATGCTCAGGCCCGGCGCCGAAGAGGTGGCGAAGCTTGGGGGCTTGCATCACTTCATCGGCTGGAAGCGGCCGATCCTCACTGATTCTGGCGGTTTCCAGATCATGTCGCTGTCGAAAATCCGTAAAGTCACCGAACAGGCGGCGCTGTTCCAGTCGCATATCGACGGCTCGAAGCACGAGCTGTCACCCGAACGCGCTATGGACATTCAGCGCCTGCTCGGCTCCGATATCCAGATGCAGCTCGACCAGTGCCTGGAGTTTCCGCATACGGAGAAGGACGCCGAGAAGGCGATGCAGCTGTCGTTGCGCTGGGCCGTACGCTCGCGCCGGGCTTTCGGGAGCCAACCGGGCAGGGGCAATTTCGGCATCGTGCAAGGCGGCATCAACGAGCGACTGCGTGCCGGGAGCGCCGAGGGGCTGAAATCCATCGGCTTCGAGGGCTATGCCATTGGCGGGCTGGCGGTGGGTGAGGGCCAGAAGCTGATGCTGCAAACGATCGAGCATACCATCCCGCATCTGCCCGCCGACCGTCCGCGCTATCTCATGGGGGTGGGAACGCCCGAGGACATTGTGGAATCGGTGGCGCGCGGCATCGACATGTTCGATTGCGTGATGCCGACACGGTCGGGCCGCCATGGCCAGGCCTTCACGCGCTTCGGCAAGATCAATCTGCGCAATGCCAGGCATGGCGATGATCCGCGTCCGCTCGATCCTGAGTCCCCGTGTCCGGCGCTGTCGCAATATTCGCGCGCCTATCTGCATCACCTCATCCGCTCGGGCGAGTTGCTTGGCATGATGCTGCTGTCGTGGGCCAACATCGCCTATTATCAAGACTTGATGCAAGGCATCCGCACGGCGATCTCGGAGGGCCGCTTCGAGGACTTCCGGCATGCGACGAAGGAACAGTGGAAACGCGGCGACATCGCGGCATAATCAACCGGCATTCTGGAGACCGACACGATGAACCTGTCCGACGAAGTTATCATTCCCATTCCGCGTCAGAAAGTCTGGGAGGGCCTGAACGATCCGGACATCTTGAAGCAGTGCATTCCGGGTTGCGAGGAAATCATCAAGCATTCCGGCACTGAGATGGAAGCCCGCGTCACCATCAAGATGGGCCC
Organism: Hyphomicrobiales bacterium; assembly: GCA_031431065.1. Taxonomy (GTDB): domain Bacteria; phylum Pseudomonadota; class Alphaproteobacteria; order Rhizobiales; family Aestuariivirgaceae; genus Aestuariivirga. The sequence continues at coordinate 4,347 of JANPCS010000107.1, forward strand.
GGTGAAGGCAACCTTCAAAGGTGCGGTAACGCTCTCCGACATCGATGCGCCCAACGGCTATCGCATCTCGGGCGAGGGAAAATCGATGATGGGTGGCGCCACCGGGGGCGCCAACGTCAGGCTCGAGGATGTGCCGGAAGGCACCAGGCTTTCTTATGACGTCGATGCCCAGGTGACCGGCAAGATCGCCAGCCTCGCCCAGCGCTTCATCGAGCCAACGGCCCGCCAGCTCGCGGCGCAGTTCTTTGAGACGTTTGCCGCCGTGGTAAGCGGCAGCGGCGACAAGAAGGCGAAGAAAAAGAAGAAGTAGGAATCGCGGTTGAGACGCCGTGAAGCGCGCGCCGCTCGCATCGCAGCGTGTGGGTGCCCGTCAAGTACCCTAAATCCTGGGGCGCCTTTCTCAGCCGGGCCGTGACGGTGGATTTGCTCCGTAGGCGGAGTTTTCTACACCTTGCTACTGCTGGCTACAGCTGAATGAAGGTGTTCTTCACTTGGCAATACTTGTCCATGGCGTGGAGCGACTTGTCGCGGCCGATGCCGGATTGCTTGTAGCCACCGAACGGATTGGTGATGTCGGAACCCCAGACATTGTTGACGACGACGGTGCCGGCCTTCAACTGGCGCGACAGCTTGTGGGCACGGGAAACATCGCGCGTCCAGAGATTGGCCTGCAGGCCGTAGATCGAGTCGTTGGCGAGGCGCACGGCTTCCGCTTCATCCTTGAAGCTGACGGCGACAACGACGGGGCCGAAAATCTCTTCCTGGGCGATCTTCATGCTGTTGGTCACCGACTCGAAGACGGTGGGTTCGATATAGGCGCCGCCGGTATCCTTGCGTGTCTGGTGGCCGCCGGTTGTCACTTTGGCACCCTCGGCACGGCCAGCCTCGATGTAACCCAGCACGCGGTTCATCTGGTCATGGTCGACGACAGCACCCATGGTGGTGGCGGCATCGAGCGGATCGGCGGGGACCCACGGCTTGGCGTGTTGAGCCACAAGCGCGATGAACTCGTCCTTGATTGTCTCCTGCACCAGAATGCGGGTGGGGGCATTGCAGCTCTGGCCGGAATTGAAGAACACACCATCGGCCGAGACCTTGGCGATGTGGTTCAAGTCGCCAGCATCGGCAAAGACGATGTTGGGCGACTTGCCGCCGGTTTCCAGCGACACGTGCTTCATGTTGCTTTCGCCCGAGTAGCGCAGAAAATACTTTCCGACCTGGGTCGAGCCAGTGAATGCCACCATGTCGACGTCCATGTGGCGGCCCAACGCCTGGCCCGCGGTCTCGCCAAAGCCCGGGAGAACCTGAAGCACGCCATCTGGAATGCCTGCTTCAGAGCTAAGTTCGGCGATGCGCAGCGCCGTCAGCGGCGATTGCTCGGCCGGCTTGATGATGACCGAATTGCCGGCAGCGAGCGCCGGCCCCAGCTTCCACGATGTCATCAGCAGCGGATAGTTCCACGGCACCACGGCGGCGACGACGCCGATGGGTTCGCGGGTGATCAGCGAGATTGAATCCGGGCGATATGGCGCGATCTCGTCGTAGACCTTGTCGCAGGCCTCGGCGTACCATTGGATGCATTGAATGGCGCCGGGAATGTCGCCGCCCGCCGCGGCCGAAATCGGCTTGCCCATGTCGAGGGTTTCCAAGAGCGCCAGTTCGTCCTTGTACTTCCCCATCAGCTCGGCGAATTTCAGCAGCGCGCGCTTGCGCTTGGCCGGGTGGCAGGCCGACCACGTGCCCTTTTCGAACACGGCGCGGGCGGCGGCGGCGGCGCGGTTGACATCCTCGGTATCGCAGGCGGCAACTTGCGTCAGCACCCGGCCATCGATGGGCGAGATGCAGTCGAAGGTTTGACCACTCGCGGCGGGCACATATTTGCCGTTGATGAAGGCCTGGTTGCGATAGCTGAGGGTGGGGATCAAGGCGCGATAGTCGGTTGGCATGGGGTGCTCCGGAGTTGAGGGGATTTCACCAGAAAGAGGCCGGAAACGCGAAAGGCACCGCGCGCGGGCGGTGCCTTTTCAGGTGCGAGCCTGGGCCCTAAGACTACTTGATCTTGGTTTCCTTGAATTCGACGTGCTTCCGCGCCACGGGATCGTATTTCTTGAACGACAATTTGTCGGTCTTGGTCTTGGAATTCTTCTTGGTCACGTAGAAGTAACCGGTGTCGGCGGTCGACGCCAACTTGATCTTGATCACATTGCCTTTGGCCATAATGCCTCCAAAACGGGATTTGGGCAGGGATAGACCTGAAACGGCTGGGAAAGTCAAGGGAACGGCGGTGGGTTTAAGGCATTCCTCAAGAGCGGTCAGGCGCCGATCGTATCCTCCACCCAGGTCTTGCCGCGATAGTATTGAAAACTCGCCGGGCAATCGTGGGGCGGCAGGTGGCCGTTGTCGAGGAAGGGCTTGAGGCGCTGCAAGGCGTCGGTGGTGATGAGGGGCAGGTCGAGGCCGGAGATATCGTCGAGCGTCGCCCAGGCGATGGTGAGAAGTTCGCCGCCGCCATCGTGATGAGGGGCATCGAGGTTGGATATCTTTTCCGCATCGGCAACGAAGAAGCGGCTGTCATAGCGCCTGGTGCGGCCAGGCGGCGTGATGGCGCGCATGAAGAACGTGAGGCCGGAGAGATCGGGTGCCGCCTCCACGGACGGCTTGCCGAAGAGCAGGCCGGTTTCCTCCCAGGTTTCGCGCACCGCGGCATGGGCGAGGCCACGGGCGCGAGTTGGCGTGGGGCGGCCGCGCATGCGGGTCATCAGCTTGGTCAGCGTCGCGGGATGGAGGTCTTGCACCGGCTTCACCCGGCAATCGGCGGCATCCAGCCTGCCGCCCGGAAACACGAACTTGTTGGGCATGAAGGCGTGGCCGGCGCTGCGCTGGCCCATCAAAATGCGCGGCACAACGGAATCGCGCCGCACCAGGATCAGCGTGGCTGAGTCCTTTGGTTGCAGAACTTGTCTGTGAATTTTCGACCCGGCGAATTCCGGATGGTCGTAGCTCATTCATCCTCACGCCGGGCGGCGTAGTCGAATCCATGCATTCTCAGCGCCCATTGCAGCCCGACGATGGCACCCTTGACGGCGGGCATCAAGGCGAAGGTGAGAGCCAGGGTGGCAATCGTCCAGACCGTGAAATGCAAGGCCAATGGCGGCGCCCACAGCCGCTCAGTGATCAACACCAGCGGAATGACGATGTGGCCGACCATGAACATGGTGAAGTAGGTTGGCGCGTCATGGGCTTGTTGGTGGTGCAGTTCCTCACCGCAATTGTCGCAAGCCTCCGCCACTTTCAGGAATTTGCTGAACAGATGGCCCTTGCCGCAGGCCGGGCAGGAATGGGTGAAGCCCCGGAACATGGCTTGTTTCCAGGAGCGGGCTTCGGTGTGGGTGAGATTGCCATGATCGATCGACAGGGTCATGGACGGCAACATGAGGGCGTGGGCGCTGCAATGAAAGGCTGCGGTCCGCCGCAGCGACGGTCTGCCGCAATCACCCCATAATTGTCATCGCCGGACTCGTTCCGGCGACCCATGGTTCAGCGGCGTCAGTGCTTGTGGATGAATGGGTTGCCGGGACAAGCCCGGCAATGACAGAATTTAAACTATCACTTCCGCCGTCCCTTCCCCGGCGTCTGCTTGCTCAGCCTTGTGGCGCGGCGAGGCAGCGGTTTGCCGTCGCGGGGGCCGGAGACGACTTCGAAGCGCATGCCGCCGGAGACGGGGGTGGCTTCCACCAGTTTGACTTCGAGGCGGTCGCCCAGTTGATAGGTATCGCCGCTGCGCTCGCCGATCAGCGCATGGCGGGTCTTGTCGTAGACGAAGTAATCGCGGCCCAGCGTGCTCACCGGCACGAAACCATCGGCGCCTGATTGATCAAGCTTGATGAACAGCCCGGCACCGACGACGCCACCGATCCGTCCACGGAACGTCGCACCCGTCTGTTTGGCCAGGTGCGCGGCGATCAGGCGGTCCACCGTCTCGCGCTCGGCCGCCATGGCGCGGCGCTCGGCATCGGAAATCATCTCGGCGGTGTCGTT
>JANPCS010000108.1:0-2554 GCA_031431065.1 Hyphomicrobiales bacterium
CATCACAAAGCGCCACAACAACACCCCGAGAAAGTGCTTGAACTACTTGACCCCAATGGAAGTCTGGACCAAACACGTCAAAACTCTAACCGTCGCACTTCAACCGTGAATCCATCTTCCGGCTTTCGCCGGAATGACGGAATGAAGGTGAGTATTGTTGCTGTCCCATGCTCCCGCGAAAGACCGCGTTCAATCGGTCCTGCGCCGTTCCGCGGCTTTGTAAACTTTATTGCGTTCGCGTTTTCCGGCGGCGGCGACCAGAACCAGCAGCTCCCGGTCCTTGACCTGATAGACCAGGCGGTAGCCGGCGTTGCGCAGCTTGATCTTGTAACGTTCCTTGGTGCCGTGCAGGCGCGCCGCTGGAATTTTCGGATTTTGCAGGCGCTCGGCAAGCTTGGCCTTGAACTGGGCGCGCGTCATGCTGTCGAGCTTGCGCCATTCCTTTAGCGCCTCGTCCAGAAAGGCGAGGTCATAACTCATCCAAAGTAACTTTATGCGCTACCTGGCCTTCCCGGGCATCGGCAATGGCATTCAGTTCCAGATCCTCAAGCCGTTCCAGCATGGCCTCATAGGCTTTGGCGGGCACGCAGTAAAACGCGGGCTCGTTGCGATTGAGGATGGCGACCGGAAAGCCTTCGCCCGCGGCGACCGTGCCCATGGGGTTCTTTTTGAGTTCGGAAACGCTGGCACTGGTTGCCGCGTAAATCTGGTGCGCCATGGAACCGCCTCCTTATTGGCACCCTGGATAGCACTTATAACAGGTCTTTTCAAGCTGCGGTTCAAGTGCTGCCGGGGATTACGCTTTGACAACATTCACCGGCGATCCGCCAATAGTCAGTGTCACTTTGGCACCGCCCAGCGGGCCGGTGCCAAGACTCAGCTCCGAACCATAGGCGCCGATCAGCTCGGCAACGATTGCCAGACCCAGTCCGCTGCTGTCGGCTCCCTGCCCGCGGTCTTCGCTCGCCATTCCGGCCCCCCGCATCAGTGCTTCGCTGCGGAAACCATCCGGAATTCCGGGGCCATCGTCGGCCACCGTCACACTCACACGGCCGTTGCCCAGATCGATCGCCTCGATCACGACGATGCTCTTCGCCCACTTGCGGGCATTGTCGAGAAGGTTTCCCAGCACTTCGCCGAAATCATCGGCATCCATGGCAACCTGAATGCCGGGCTTCGGCAAGCGCCAGTCGAGATCGCCGCCGCGCGGCATGCGCTGCATCAGTCCGACCAGCCGCTTCGCCGTGGCCGCAACGTCGGCATGAAGCCCGATGCCGCTGGTCGAGCCATGGGCGCGGGCCCGGGCCAGCTCGCGGTCGACTTGACGCCGGATCTGGTCGAGCTGGCTCTTGATCGCCAGGGAGGCCTGCTTGCCGCCCGCCAGATCGAGCTTGCGGGCCTCGCCATAGAGAATGGTCATCGGCGTCTTGAGGCCATGGGCCAGCGATCCCGCCCGCTCCCGCGCCCGGACGATCATCTGCTTCTGGTGCGAGAACAGCGTGTTGAGGTCCTGTGTCAGATCCTCGATCTCTTCCGGAAAAGGCCCATCGAGCCTGTCGCGTTCACCGCGCCGGAGGCTCGCCAACTGTGTCCGGATAGCGAGCAGCGGCTGCAAGCCATATTTCGCCTGCAGCCATGCGCCTATGAACAGCAGCAGGCCGATGACCGCCAGCATGGTGGCAATCTCGACCCTGAACGAGGCCGACAGATCGCGCACCTCGGCATGGTCCAGCGCCACGCCCAGCACGAAGCCGCGCTGGTCAGCACCCTCGCCGAAGACCACCTGTTTCTCAAGCAGGTAGACCCCGCCTTGCTCTGGCCCCACCGCATTGACGACTGCGTCCGAAACCTGAGGCGGCGCGGCGATGTCGGCATCCCATAGGGATTGCGACCGCCACAACACCTTCGGCCCCTCGCGCACATACCAGTAGGCACCGCTATAGGGATTGCGATAGCGCGGATCGGATGGTGCCCGGATCAGCACCGGCTGCCCCCGGTCATTGAGATCGAAGGCCCCGGAGAGATCGATCACCCGGCTTTGCAACTCGCGTGCGACGCGCCGCTCGAGATAAGACTCGAACAGCAGCACCAGCGAGATGCCGGCAACGCTCAGCACCAGGGTGATGACAATGCCCGAAACCACGGCCAGCCGCCCGCGGACCGAATTCATCCACCTCATGCTTCGAGGATATAGCCGAAGCCGCGCCTAGTGCCGATGACGGCATTGCCGAGCTTCTTGCGCGTCCGGTTGACCAGAACCTCGAGCGCGTTGGAGCCTTGATCCTGCTCGCTGGCGTAGAGATGCTCGAACAGCTCGGCGGGTGCCACCACCCGTCCGCTGTTGTGCATCAGATAGCGCAACAGGCGGAACTCCAGCGGCGTCAGGGAAATGCTCCGGCCATCCAGCGACACGGTCATGCGCCGCGTATCGATGCTGATATTGCCGGCTTTGAGGACCGGCGTCGCATAACCCGCCGAGCGCCGCAGCACCGCCGAAAGCCTTGCCAGCAGTTCCTCGCCATAGAATGGCTTTGGCAGGTAATCGTCGGCCCCG
>JANPCS010000109.1:0-14739 GCA_031431065.1 Hyphomicrobiales bacterium
TTCGCCAGCCTCCGATACATCCGCCTTCAAAAGAATGCGCGCCTTCGTCAGCAATTGCGCCGAGCGCTTGCCCGACCGGATCAACGACAAAAGCTGATCGCGCTCGTCCACGCTCAACCGCACAACGTACTTCTTGACGGCTATCTCTTTCCCGGCCACGAATCACCTCCATCGCTGCTGCGCCGCGACAGTGATTCAGAAATACCCGTCCAGATCAATGACGGCGGCCACTAGGCGAGAAGCTCCGCCAGCTGACGGCCGGCCGCGTCCAGGCAGATGCCGGCCTGCGGCAGCAGGGCAGGCAGGCCATAGAATGAATGAATCATGCCGGGCTCACAGCTGTGTTGGATTTGCACGCCCAGGCTTCGCAAAATCTCCGTATAGAGCAAGGCTTCGTCGCGGAAGGGATCGCATTCCGCCGCGACGATGATGGTGTGTGGAGGTGTGCGGGCGGCTGGAATTCGCAACGGCGACGGCAGGTCCGTTGCCGTCATGCCATCGGCTAAACAATGGCCGATGTCTTGCGCCACCACTGTCTGTTCGATCAGGAAACCCTTCGCGAAAATCCTGCGCGAAAGTGTTTTACCGGCAAGGTCGATCACCGGGCAAAGCAGAAGCTGCGCCTTGGGAATGGCGTTAACCTTTTGCCAGCCGTGACTGATCAAAGTCGCGAGCAGGGCCCCCGCCGACTCGCCGCCAATGGCAGTCCGCGTTGCATCGATTCCAAGTTCGTCGGCATGCCCGGCGATCCAGTCGAACGCCAGGGCGGCATCTTCGAGGCCTGCCGGAAACTTGTGTTCCGGCGCCAACCGGTAACCAACCGAGATCACCGTTACGCCGGAACTGGCACACAGGGCGCGGCAGATGCCATCATGAGTCTCGATGCTGCCTGCCACCAACCCGCCGCCATGGAAGAACACCAGTGCCGGCTGCGGCTTGACTGTACTGGCGCGATAAAGGCGCAGACGGATCCGGCCCGCGGCGAACAGTTCCGCGACCTCCGCCACCGGTCGCGGTTTCGCACCCATCTGCATGAGGGCCGAAAACCCCGCACGCCGGGCGTCTATCGACACCGGCTCAGGCCCGTTGCCGGACTGCAACGCCAGCATATCAAGTAGCCGCTGGGCCCTGGGATCAGCTTTCATTCACCACAACTTTCAGCGCTGTCCCGCGACAGGAGGGTTTGTGTTTCGGTGGTACGCGACATGCATGAATTGCACCACGCGCGTTCCAGTCCCATTGGAGTACACCTGATGCCGTCCACGCCGGTTGCCACCAAACCCGTTGTCTTCTCGAATCCACAAGTCGAATTGCAGCCCTCGCCGATCAACCCGGACTGGATCATCGAAGGCCGCCCGGTGGCTCGTAACACGATCCTATCGCGCAGCGAAGACCAGACCGCTTGCACCATCGTCTGGGACTGCAGCAAAGGTAAATTCAACTGGTATTATGATTTCGACGAGACCGTGCATTTCATTGAGGGCAGCGTCACCATCGAGGATGGCCATTCTCCTGCCCGCACCTTCGGGCCGGGCGATGTGTTGTTCTTTCCGGCCGGGTCGCATGCGGTGTGGACGGTTGACAACTATATTCGGAAGGTGGCGTTCTGCCGCAAGATTCTTCCCGCCCCCATCGGCAAGCTCATCGGCATGCTCCGCGCCGTCAAGCGCAAGTTGTCGCCGCCCAGGGGTGATGGCTCGCTGATGGGCGCCAACTAGACTGCAAGGGACTGATCATGCCGCAGATCGTCAAGCGCCCGGAGTTTTCGACAACCTGGACCTACTCTGACGGCGCCTGGCAACCGGGCAATGTCGCCATCATGGGCTCGCGTACCCATGGTTCGTGGCTGGGCTCGACTGTATTTGATGGCGCCCGCAGGTTTGAAGGCAAGAGTCCCGATCTTGATCTGCACATGCAGCGGATCAATGCTTCGGCGTTGAGCTTTGGGTTGAAGCCATTGGTGAGCGAGGCCGAGTGGCTTGCGCTTGCGCACGAGGGCATGTCGCGCTTCGCGGTTGAGAAAGCACTCTACATCCGTCCGATGTATTGGGCGGAATACGGCGCGGCGGGTGGCGGCGTCAAGCACGATCCCGAATCGACGAACTGGTGCCTCTGCATATACGAGGCACCGATGCCTGTGCCCGGCAATCTTTCGATCACCCTCTCGCCATTCCGCCGGCCTAGTCGCGATACCGCCCCGGTTGAGGCGAAGGCCGGATGTCTTTATCCGAACAATGCCCGCGCCCTTGCCGAGGCGGGCGAGCGGGGTTTTGGAAACTGCCTAGTTCCCGATATGCTGGGCAATATCACTGAACTCGCCAATGCCAACATCTTCATGGCGCGGGATGGCGTCGTACTCACCCCGCAACCCAATGGCACATTTCTCAATGGCATAACCCGCCGCCGGGTGATTTCACTTCTGCGCGATGCAGGAGTTACAGTCTCGGAATGCGCCTTGACCCATTCCGAATTTCAGTCGGCGGACGAAATCTTCTCGACCGGAAATTTCTCCAAGGTCATGCCGGTGACCGGTATCGATGGCAGGGTCCTGCAGCCCGGTCCGATGTATCGCAAGGCCCGCCAACTCTATTGGGAGTTTGCTCACGCCGCCTGATGCGTGGGCTTACTTGGTAGCCAGCCGCAATATTGCTTGTTCGTTGATGCGCGTCAGAGTCGTTCCCGGAAGAATGGCGTCAGGCGAAATCTTGATGTGGATGATTGAGGGCTGCCCGCTGGCCTTGGCGGCAGCAAATGCGGGTGCAAAGTCTTCGGTCTTTTCCACCGTGACACCATATCCGCCGAACACGCGCGCATAGCCGGCGAAATCCGGATTTCGCAAATCGGTGGCAATCGGGCGGCCGGGATATTCCCGCTCCTGATGCATGCGGATGGTGCCGTAAATGCCGTTGTCGCAGACCAGAACAATGATCGGCAATCCATATTGAACGGCAATAGCGAATTCCTGGCCGTTCATCAGAAAGTCGCCGTCGCCATTGATCGAAATCACCAGCCGATCCGGATAGAGCCGCTGCATGGCGACCGCCGACGGCATGCCGTAACCCATCGATGCCGATGTCGGCGCAATATGGCTGGCGAAGCGCCGGAAACGGTAGAACCGGTGGATCCACGAGGCATAATTGCCGGCACCATTGCAGATGATGGTATCGACCGGCAGGTTTTCGCGAAGCCAAACCATGATTTCACCGAGGTTCACTTCACCTGGCTGCGGTGTGGCGATGTTGGTCCAGGCCAGATACTCGGCATGAGCCACTTCAGCCGAGCCTTTCCAGGCTGGAGATGGCGGCGGAACAAGCGCTGCAAGTGCTGGCGCAAAGCGTTGCGGCGAGGCTTGGATTGCAAGATGCGGAACATAGACCCGCCCGATCTCCATCGCATCCGGAAAGAAATGGACCAACTTTGTTTCGGGACTCGGGCTGGCGAAGAGCGTGTAGCCCTGCGATGGAATTTCACCCAGTCTTCCACCGGCCAATATCACCAGGTCGGCTGACTTCAAACGGTTCAGCAATTTTGGATTGGGTCCAATTCCGAGATCGCCGGCATAGTGTGGATGCAGGGCATCAAACAATGGCAGGCGGCGGTAGCTGGTAAGGACTGGCAGTTGATGCGTCTCCGCAAAGTGTGTGATCTCGGCGCAGGCGTGCGGCGTCCAGCGGCTGCCGCCGAGAATGAGCACTGGAGCCTTTGAACCGGCAATCAGTTGCGAGAGTGCGGTGAGATCGGCAGATGAGGGTGCTGGTTCGACGGCAACGAAGGCGGGTGCGTCCGCGACCTCGACTTTGTCGCTCAACATGTCTTCGGGCAGTGCCAGCACCACCGGCCCCGGCCTTCCGGCACAGGCATGATGGAAAGCTCGTGAGACAAACTCCGCCATGCGCTTGCCGTCGTCGATCTCGGCCGTCCATTTCGTCATGCTGCCGAAGACCGCGCGGTAGTCGAGTTCCTGAAAGGCGCCGCGTTCTTTCATGCCCCGGTCAACTTGACCGGCGAACATGATGAGTGGAGTCGAATCCTGTTGCGCAATGTGAATGCCTGGCGAAGCATTTGTGGCACCGGGTCCGCGCGTCACAAAACATATTCCGGGCCTGCCGGTCGCTTTTCCGACGGCTTCCGCCATCATCGCCGCACCACCTTCGTGGCGGCAGACGGTCACCTGAATGGATGAATCGCGCAAGGCATCAAGCACCGGCAGAAAACTTTCGCCCGGAACGCAGAAGACATGTTGAACGCCATTGATCGCCAGTTGATCGACCAGAACCTGGGCCGCCGTGCGCATCCGCTTCGTCACATCAAACTCCAAAGACTGCAAATTCACTGTCGGCATGCTGGCAGAGCGCTGGCCGGTGCGGTCCCTTGAAATATTTTCGGCCGCGTGCCGTCGTGTGGAATCCTGTCAATCCGTCGATCGGGCCGCCGGCGTCCAACACAATGACGGGAGCGGCCCGGCAGAGAAAGTGCCGCGAGAGATTGCCCGCGAGCCGTGTGATATCCCCGACCGCGGGCGCATGGATGGCGAACATCGCAGGCGTCGGCAGCCGTCCTCCTCGCACATGAAAGCGCCTGAACACGAACCCCGTTGCCCTGTGGGGCTCTTCGGCGACGACGACATCGCAACCCATGTCCCGGTGGCGGCGGAGCAGGGCGGAGTCCATCAGGTGGCCGTGCTTGTCATGATCGAACTGCTTGATGACTGTGCCGGCGAATGGCCAGGTCAACAGTCCAAGAGCAAAGAACAGCCCGCCGCAATAGCGCGTGTAACCCTGGTTCTCGACGATTGACCAGGTATGCGGCGCCGGCGAGATGTTGGTATAGGTCGTCTCCTTGTTGCGGAGTGCTATTGAAACCAGAAGCTGGGCATAGGCGCGGTAGGTTTCGTTCACATACCAGCTCGCCACATTCGTGAAGATCGCCGGAGTTCCGTTGACCAATCGTTCTGAGGCGATCAGCAAGATGACGCCAACCAGCCGTTCGCCGGCACTCAGGCAGTAACCATAGCGCGGTGCTGACTGGGGTAACTCGCGTAACTTCATGCGGGTCAGGCCAGCCTCCCAGACAGCGCGTGCCCGGCCGGGGAATCCTTCGCAAAGAAGGCCGGCCACGGCTGGCAGATCATCGTCGGCGATCAGGCGGCAGCGCACGCGTTCCGCTGCGGCGGCGGGTTTCATGGGTTTAACCCTAACTCCAAGCAATTTTCACCGAATCCAGTGCATTGGTTATAACAAAATGCCGTTCTGAAGGAGCATGATCAATGTCTGCACGGTTAACGATTGTCGAAGCGATCGAACTGGTTGCGAAAGAGCAGAACAAGACGCTCCGTCCGCTGACGGATGACCTGCCGCTGATGGAGTCCGGTTTGGACAGTTTGTGCTTTGCCATCCTGGTGGCGCGGCTGGAAGATGCGTTTGGGTCTGATCCCTTTACGGCCTCCGACGATGTCGAGTTTCCGGTCACCCTTGGGGAATTCCTGGCGATCTACGAGAATGCAAGACTTGCGGCCTGAGACACTACGCCAAGCCCTGACCCTGGCAGGTGTGCCGGACACGAGTGTCATCGGCAGCATTGGTAAGTCGGTCTCCTTGCGCCACGCTCTTGCCGGAACAGGCCTCGGTCAGGCACGGGAAAGACTGAATGGAAGGTCGGTACTGGTCGCAACATCCTCACAGCTCGAAGCCGCGCTCGCGCTAATCGATCTCGATGGCTTTGCGCGGCGGCTGGTGTTGTTGCCGCCGGATATCAAGGCCGAGGCCCTGCCGTCGATCATCCGCGATGCTGAGGTCGATGCGATTGTCTGCTCGGATTCAACGGCGTACGCGGAACTTGGTGTAAAGCAAATTCATCGCTGCGACTTGAACTTCGAGGGCGCCACACCCGGTCAGCATCCTGTACGGGTAACCGAGTGGCTGATGTTGACCTCGGGCACGGCCGGTGACCCCAAGTTGACTATTCACACGCTTGCCGGATTGGCGGGCGCTATTTCATCGCATGATCCTTTGGCGGCGCGGCCAGTGTGGGCGACATTCTATGACATCCGCCGCTATGGCGGCCTGCAGATATTCCTGCGCGCCATGTTCTCCGGCTCCACGCTTGTCCTGTCGCAGGCCGATGAGCCGGTCGCCGATCATCTTGCCCGCCTTCGCGACACCGGTGTTACGCATGTCTCGGGCACACCAACGCATTGGCGGCGTGTACTTATGAGCGCTACGTCGGCGGACTTTCGTCCGTCCTATATCAGGCTTTCGGGAGAAATCGCCGATCAGGCGATTCTTGATGCATTGAAATCAGCATTCCCGGCGGCATCCATCGGCCATGCCTATGCCTCGACCGAGGCCGGTGTTGGTTTCGATGTCACCGATGGCGCCGAGGGATTCCCGGAATCTTATCTCGATTCTCCGCGCAACGGTGTAGAACTGCGCATCGTCGATGGATCGCTGCGCATCAGGTCGAGCCGCATGGCATCAGGCTATGCTGGCCGTCCCGGCTTGGAGCTGATCGGTGCCGGCGGTTTTGTCGATACCGGCGACATGATCGAAGTGACCGCCGGCCGCTGCCGTTTTGCCGGCCGCCGTGGCGGCATCATCAATGTCGGTGGCTTGAAGGTTCATCCCGAAGAAATCGAATCGGTCATCAACGGCCATGCCGCCGTGCGCCAATCGCGCGTCAAGCCGAGGAAGAGTCCAATCCTCGGTTCGGTGGTGGTCGCCGATGTCGTTTTGAACGGCCATGCGGATAATCTCGATGTGCTGAAGCAGGACATTCTCGCGCATTGCCGCCGCACGCTTCCCAATCACAAGATACCGGCACTTCTCAATGTCGTTCAGTCGATCGAGATGTCGCCGGGCGGTAAGGTGTCACGCCAATATGCGTAGTGTCATCGTCACCGGCGGCAGCCGCGGCCTGGGCCTGGCGATCGGCTCAAGACTCTCGGCCGTGGGGTTCCGGGTTATCGCTGTCGCCCGCAGCGAATCGCCGGAGCTCTCGTCGGCTTTTCGCGAAGCGCCTTCGGGAGGCCTCCACTTCGAAGCCTTTGACCTCGGCAACATCGAGGCCATGCCGGAATTCGTCAGGACACTGAAAAAGCGGCATGGTCCGATCTACGGACTCGTGAACAATGCCGGGATCGGCACCGAAGGACTGCTCACCGTTATGCCGCTGGAACAGATTGAGCAGCTGATCCGCATCAACACATTGTCGCCCATTGCGCTGACGCGCCAGGTCATCCGCTCGATGCTTTCGGCAGGCGAAGGCCGCATCGTCAACATGTCGTCGATCATAGCGTCTACGGGATACTCGGCACTCTCCGTCTACGCGGCAACCAAGGCCTCGATGATCGGTTTCACCAAGTCGCTCGCGCGAGAAGTTGGCAAGGCCGGCATCACGGTCAACGCCGTGGCGCCGGGCTTTGTCGAAACGGCGATGACCGAAGGCCTCACGGAAGAAAAGCGCCAGCAGATTGCCAGACGCAGTGCCCTTCAACGCCTGGCGACGGCGGAAGATGTGGCCCGTGCGGTGGAGTTTCTCTTAGGTGATGGCGGCCGCAACATTACTGGCACCGTGATGACCGTCGATGCCGGAAACACCGCCTGAAATTCATTCGGCCCGCCATATTCCAAGCTGCTGCGGTCCAAGCATCTGTTTTCCAATCAGCAACTTGCCGGTAAACGGCGCATCCCAGCTTTCCGTTCCATAGTTGAAAGCAAAAATGAGGTTGCCCCGCCGCCGCATGCGGATGGCAGGCGGCAGTCGAATGCTGTGCAGCCCGGCCTTGCGGACGGCAAAATTCATCAATTCAATGAGGAGCTGCTCGTCGGGCCAGCATGCGAGGTAGTGATGATTGCCCTTGCCGATCAAGGCTGGCTCGCCGCTGTCGAAACGGGCGAGGACGTCTGAGTCGGCTTCGACATACTCGCGCCAGCGCACGGCCTTGCCGGTGACCTCGCCATGAACGGTCGATGACAATCCCGGACGCAGCGAAGAGACCTCAAGCACCCGCATGTCCAGAAGCGCGGCAAGTGGCCCCGGTGGCAGATTGGCGGGAATCGCGTGATGCCGGGTCCGCGATCCGCTGCGCGGGCCATAGATCACCGTTCCCGGCGCACGCGCGAACGCCCGCTCCGCGTCATCGGACACCCACGGCATCGTTGGCACAAGGACGAGACGGTAGCCCGAAAGATCAGTACCCGGAGCAACGAAGTCGACATCGAGCCCTAAGCACCGCACCGCCTCATACCAGCGGAAGGCCAGCTCGTGGAAACGAAAGTCCTCGCCTTGCGGCTGGATTTTGGTCATCCAGTGCGCCGAGTAGTCGTAGACGATGGCAACTGGAGCGCCTTCCACCACCGGCAGTGGCCCGACGATATCGAGCTCGCGCGCCGTTTCCGCGGCCTCCTTGCCGCCTTGCGAATACTCGTGCTGTCCGGCAAGGTTGAGACCGGCGTGGAATTGTTCCTGTCCCGAAACAGCCTGCCGCCAGCGGAAGTAGCTGACCACTTCGGCGCCATGGGCCAAGGCTTCCCAGGTCCACAACCGCACCATGCCGCGCTTCGGCACCGGGTTCCACGCCGCCCAGTTCACCGGGCCGGGTTGCTGTTCCATCACCCAGAAACGGCCGTGGCCGACGCCACGATAGAGGTCGTGGTGAAATGGCGCGACATCGGGATGCGACGTCAGCGCCCAGAGATTTCGTTCCTCTTCCGAAAACGGAAACCGTTCCACGAAGCCTATAGGATAAGAATCCCACGAAGCCAAATCAAGATTGGCGCCAACCGGCCAGTGATCGAATTCGTTGAAGAAACCCATGAAATTATGGGTGATCCAGCGCCCCGGCGAATTGGCCCGGATGATCTCGCATTGCATGGCGTCATAGGCCGCGACCTGCGAGGACTGAAATCGCCAGAAATCGAGCCGCGCCGCCGGATTGGTTTCCGTTACCGCAAGGTTCGGCAGCACAACTTCATCGAAGTCATTGACATCCATCGACCAGAAGGCATTGCCCCAGGCCTCGTTCAATTGCTCCGCCGACTGATAAGTTCGCCTAAGCCACTGCCGGAAGGCCTTGAGATCGGTCTCGCTCCACGACAGGATCGTGTCATGACAACCATATTCATTGTCGGTCTGCCAACCCACAAGTGCTGGATGATGGCCAAAACGCTTCGACAGAATTTCGACGATGCGGCGGCTTTCGGCCCAATAGGACTGTGCAGAAAAAGTGTAGTGGCGGCGCGATCCGAAACCGCGTGGTCTGCCGTGCTGATCCATTGGGATCATGTCAGGATTGTCGTCGACCAGCCATTTGGGCGGTGTGCAGGTGGGCGTGCCGAGAACGATTTTCAGGCCGGCATTGCCGAGTACATCCATGGCGCGGTCAAGCCAGCCCCAGTCGAATGCGCCGCGCTCTGGTTCATAGCGCGACCACGCGAACTCGCCGATGCGCACGAAGGAAATTCCGGTTTCGCGCATGCGGCGCGCATCTTCCGCCCACCAGGATTCCGGCCACTGCTCGGGATAATAACAAACACCGAGCATCAGCGGGTGAGATCGCCGTTCAGGATGGCGTTGCCTTGCGTATCGAAGAGATGACAGGCCGTGGCAGGAATGCCGATGGCCAGAACCGAACCGGTTGCCGCCTTTGCCAGGCCATCGGCCTTGACCGAGATGTCGCTGCCATCGGCCAGCGAGGCATAGAACATCGACTCCGATCCGAGATACTCGGCCAGCCGAACCGTGGCGGGAAGTTTTGCATCGCTCTTTCCTGCGATGCTCAAGTGTTCGGGCCTGATGCCGAGCGTGACGGGTTGCCCAGGCTTCACAGCAGCACCCTGGGCGGGCAGCGAGATGTTGACCGAACCCGGCAACTGCACGTCAAGGCTGCCGCCCTTGCCAGGTGATGCCACGGCCTTGATGAAGTTCATTTTCGGGCTGCCGATGAAACCGGCCACAAACAGGTTGCGCGGCCGGTGATAGAGTTCAAGAGGCGACCCGGCCTGCTCGATGATGCCGCCGTTCAGCACCACGATCTTGTCGGCCATGGTCATGGCTTCCACCTGATCGTGCGTGACATAGATCATTGTCGCCTTGAGGTCCTGATGCAACTTGCCGATTTCGATGCGCATCTGGACGCGCAGCGAGGCATCGAGATTGGACAGCGGTTCATCGAACAGGAAGACATCGGGCTCGCGCACGATCGAACGGCCGATCGCCACGCGCTGGCGCTGTCCGCCGGAGAGTTGCGACGGCTTGCGGTCCATCAGTGTACCGAGCTGCAGCATGTCGGCGGCGCGCTTGGTGCGTTTTTCCACATCATCCTTTGAGTGCCCGGTCATGCGTAACCCAAAACCGATGTTGTCGCGCACCGTCATATGCGGATAAAGCGCGTAGGACTGGAACACCATGGCGACACCGCGGTTGGCGGGCTCGACATCCGTCATGTCTTTTCCGGCGATCCGCAAATCTCCGGATGTGATATCCTCGAGCCCGGCGATCATCCGCAGCAAGGTTGACTTGCCGCAGCCGGAAGGCCCTACGAAAACGCAGAACTCGCCATCGGTGATATCGAGATCGACACCTTTGATGATCTGGACATCGCCAAAGGCTTTCTTGACGTTGCGCATCTGCACGGTCGCCATGGATCAGACTCCTTCAATGCGTTCGAGTTCGAGGACCATGCCGCTCTCGGGGCGTAACATGGGGATGGGGAGGCCAAAGGACGTAAGTGTCGCGTTTGAGAAGGAATGGCCGCCAGTCAGCAGTTTTTCTTGCTCAGCCGACATTCGGACGAAATCGGGTTGGGGTGGATGGCAGCCCACAATTCGCCAGCGGAAGCCGTTCGATTCACTGCCGTACAGGACCAATGGCGGCGGCTGCTCGGTCATCATCTGCGTTGCCTGTGCAACGATGACGACCATTTTATCGTCTTTCTTAGCACCCCACACATAGCGGCCATCGGCGGGATCGAGGTGGAAAGAATGACCGTCATGCAGCACTGGCCTGAGGCGCTTGTGCAGGGCGATCCAATCTTTCAATTCGGCGCGCTCTTCCGCCGGCAGTGTCAACGGATTGAGTTCGACGCCGAAGTGATAGGCCATCGCCACGATGGCGCGGAAAGCCAGCGTGTGACGGCGGTGTGTCTGGTGATTGGGCGATGCCGAGATATGCGAACCCAGAATCTCGGGCGGAAAGAACATCCGCGCGCCGCGCTGTATCTCAAGCCGCTCCAGCGCATCGGTGCAGTCCGACGTCCAGATACGCTGGGTGCGTTCGAGCACGCCATAGTCGGCGCGCCCACCGCCCGATGAACAGGATTCGATCTCCACATTCGGATGCGCCGCTCGGATGCGGTCCATCAGGGCATAGGCCGCGCGTGTCTGCCGCGATGTGGTTGCCCGTCCGCCGGTTCCACCGACATGCGTCAGGTCGCGGTTCATGTCCCACTTGATGTAGGAGATGGCGTGTTGCGACAACACCGCGCCGATGCAGGAAAACAGATAGTCGCCGACTTCGGGCCTGGTCAGGTCGAGCACCAGCTGGTTGCGCGACAAGAGCAGCGGGCGTCCCTTCACCTGCAGCGCCCAATCCGGGTGCTTGCGGTAAGTTTCCGACTCCGGGTTCACCATCTCGGGCTCGAACCAGATGCCGAACTGCATGCCGCGCGACACGACATGATCGACCAGCGGCTTGAGGCCTTGCGGATATTTTCGCGCATCGATCTGCCAGTCGCCAAGGCTAGTGGTGTCGTCGTCGCGGCGGCCGAACCATCCGTCGTCCAAAACAAATCGTTCGATGCCGAGTTCGGCGGCGGCATCGGCCTGTGCCTTCAACTGGTCCATGCGGTGATCGAAGTATATGCCTTCCCAGGTGTTGAGGGTGACCGGGCGCCGCCGCATCGTATCGTCCGGCGATTTCATCAGCACACGGAGTGCATCGCGGAGGTGCGCCGGATCGCGCGCCACATAGAGCTTGGGACTACGATAGCTTTCGCCTGGTTCCAACCGCATCTCGCCAGGCTCAAACAACTCACCCGCATGCACCAGGCGGCGGCCGTCATCGATGGGATCGACGGCGATCACATGGTTACCGCTCCAGCCGAAATGCAGTGCAAGTTGCTCGATCCCTGCGTTCAGAAGGATGCCGGGAGACTTGTCGTGGGACGTACGCCCGCGCCGATTCTCCTGCAGCCAGAGTCCGCTGCCGAGCAATTGAGAGTTCAGACGGAACTCGCGGCCCCACATGCCGGTAAAGCTGGTGAGTTCCACATTGCCCGGGCCGATCGCCATGCTGCCCGCCATGCAACGATCGAGCGTGTAAGTGTCCTTGCCGTCGTTGGTGAGTTCCACTGACATTACCGCGCAGGCTCTGACCATGGCGATGGTGATGCTGAGAGAGAGTTTCGCAATGTCGTCACGCCCCGAAAGGACAGTGCGGCCTCCATGTCGATCTGCCGTCCAGCCTGAAAACTCCACCGTGAAATCGCCGCCGTTGCGATGGCCGGCAATCGCGGGCCAGCCGAAGAAGCCCATGCCGCCAGTTGGTAGAAGCACCGTCGAGGGCACCGAAATGTCCATGCCGTTGATCCGGCGAGCGCGATGCGCCAATGCCTCGGCCTCTTCGGCGAAAGGACCGAACGCCACAATCTCCGGCATGCCGCGTTCGGGCAGGAGGAGTGCCAGCGACAGGGCATCGCTGGAGATTGTGACGAGCCTGTTCATCCCTTGGTCGCACCAAGCGTGAGACCGGCGATGAAATGCTTCTGCATCAGGAAGAACATGGCGACCGGCGGCAGCGCCGCGACGATCGAAGCCGCGGCGATCAGCTCCCAGGCGACTTTCCATTGGCCTTTGAGTTCATTCATGCCCGCCGTCACCGGCCTGACATCGGCCGATTGCGCCATGACGGTGGCCCAGAAATAATCGTTCCAGATGAAGGTGAAGATCAACACCGAAAGCGCAGCGATGGCGGGCCGCATCAGCGGCATGACGATATGCCAGAAGATGCGCCATTCGTTGACACCTTCGACACGCGCCGATTCGATCAGCGCGAATGGAAGCCCCTTGATGAAATTCCGCATGAACAGCGTACAGAAACCGGTCTGGAACGCCACATGGAAAAGCACCAGGCCCATGGTCGTGTTGTACAAGCCCAACTCCAGCGTCAGATTGCGCACCGGAATGGCGAGAATCTGGAACGGCACGAAATTGCCGGCGATGAACATGAAGAAAACGATGAGATTGCCCTTGAACTTGTAAACCGCAAGGGCATAGCCGGTAAGGCACGACAGGCTCACCGCACCGATCACCGTCGGAATGGTAACCTTGAAGGAGTTGAGAATGTAGTAGCCGATGTTGCTGTTCTGGAACACCGACGTGTAGTTTTCGATGCCGGCGAAGCCTGAGGGCATGCCGAAATAATTGCCGGTCGCCAGATCGGCGGAAGGCCGGATCGAGGTGACGGCGATGCCGATCAGGGGCAGCAGCCAAAGAAAGAGAGCGGCGGGCAGCAGAACCTTGTAGCTCCGCTGCACCCAGGGGCTGGTTCGCGCAATGGGAGTAGGAAACATCAGGAGTTCCTTTCCTGCGCCAGCATGCGCACCACGAAGAGCGTGATGAACACCAGCATGATGGCGAACAGCACGACCGCAATCGCCGCGCCATAACCCATGGCCACGCCGTATTCCGAGAGCGCCTGCTCATACATGAAGTACGACAGGACCCGCGTTGAGCCATAGGGCCCGCCGACTGTCATGATCGAGATCAAGTCGAAAGAACGCAGCGCCCCGATGACGGTGACGACGACGGCGATGAAAGTGGCAGGCCGCAATTGCGGAATGATGATGTTCCAAAGCATCGACCAGCCCTTGGCATTATCCATGCGGGCAGCTTCAACCTGCTCGGGATTGATGTTGTTGAGCCCCGTGAGATAGAGGATCATGCAATAGGCGATTTGCGGCCAGAGGCCGGCAGCGATGATGCCGTATGTGGCGAAACGGTCATCGGCGAGAACCGCGATCTCGGTTCCCGTCAACACGCCCAGCACCTTCGGCAGAATGCCGAAATCGGGCGCATAAAACCAGCTGAAGATCAGTCCGACGACGACCTGACTGATGACGAAGGGAAAGAAGAAGAGCGATTTGTAAAGCCTGATGCCGGCGACTGTCTGATTGAGGAAAAGGGCCACGGCCAAGCCCGCCGGGATCGCCAGCATGTAGAGCACCAGCCAGATGATATTGTTCTTGAGCGAGGTATAGAAAGACTCGTCATCCAGCAGATAGCCGTAGTTTTCGAGACCGACCCAGGTCTTGGGTCCAAGTCCATCCCAGTCGAAGAAGCTGATCCACACCGACTGGAAAATCGGCATGATGACATAGATCAGAAAGATCAGAATGCCAGGTGCAAGAAAGAGCCATGGCGCAAAGTCGCGCTGGTTCCACCGCTTGGTACGGTTGTTACTCATATTCCCCATCCCCAATTGCTTCAGAAAAGGCAAGAATAGAGGACAGGGCCGGACTCTCGAAAGACTCCGGCCCTCTTATGGAAGAATTACTTGTAGACCTTGTCGGCAACCTTTTGCAGACGCTCCAGGATGGCGTCGATGTTCTCTGGCTTTGCCATGAACTCCTGGAAGCCTTCCATGCCGGCCTTGGCCATGTCGGCGGGTGCGTCGCGGTCAAAGAACTGCGCGAGGGCATAGGCGCTGGACAGTTCCTCGAAACCGGCCTTGATGAACGGATCG
>JANPCS010000110.1:0-8772 GCA_031431065.1 Hyphomicrobiales bacterium
CGGTGGTCCTGTCGCTGGTGGCTGTTTTCGCCGGGCTTTATCTGATGCGTGCCGTCACACAATGAATGAAGTGAAACGCCACACCGTCACGCCCGAAGAGGCGGGGATGCGCCTTGACCGCTGGTTCAAGCTGCATTTCCCGCAGGTGACCTTCGCCTATCTGAACAAGCTCACCCGCACCGGCCAGGTGCGCGTGGCGGGCGCTCGCGTCAAGACCAGCACCAGGCTGGCGGCCGAACAGGAAATACGTGTGCCGCCGCTGGCCTTCGACACTCGCCCCGCCGATACGCCGAAGGCCGACGTGAAAACGCTGACGCCAACCGAGCGGCGGCTGTTCGACCAGATGGTGATCCACGAGGACCGCGACATCTTCGTCTTGAACAAGCCATCGGGATTTGCCGTACAGGGCGGCAGCAAGACACACCATCATCTCGACGGATTGTTGATGGGCTTGGGCGTCGAACTGAAAGAGCGCCCGCTGCTGGTGCATCGGCTCGACCGCGATACGAGTGGCGTCATCGTCATCGCCCGGCGCCGCAGTGTGGCGGCGGCCTTAGGCAAACTCTTCGCCACCAGGGCCGTTAAAAAGACCTACTGGGCCATCGTCAAGGGCGTGCCGAAGCCTGCCCAAGGCCGCATCGAAGTAGCACTCATTAAGGCCAAGGGACCGGACGGCGACCGCATGCGAGCGTCCGAAGAGGGCGAGGAGGACGACGAGCAGCTTGCCGTCACGCATTATTCGGTCATTGCCAAAGCCGGGAACGCTGCCTCCTGGGTGTCGCTCAAGCCCGTCACCGGCCGCCAACACCAGCTCCGCGCCCACATGGCGCATATCGGCACGCCAATCTTCGGCGACGAAAAATATGGCGGCCTTGATGACATGCCAGTGGGCGTGCCGCAGAAGCTGCACCTGCACGCCCGCCGCATCGTCTTCCCGCATCCGCGCGACGGCATCATCGATATCTCGGCACCGCTGCCCGAGCACATGCTGACGAGCTTCAAACTTTTCGGCTTCGATCCCAATCGCTTCGACGAGGATGAGCGCCAGTGACTTCCCGCCGCCGCTTCTACAAAACCGTTGCTGTAACGGACGGCCTCGGCATCGCGCTTGACGGCCGCGTGGTGAAAACGCCGATGAAGGCCGCGCTGCGGTTGCCGGCCAGGGCGCTTGCTGAAGCCGTTGCCGCCGAATGGCAGGCACAGGGCGAGAAGATCAATCCCGGCTCCATGCTCTTCACCAAACTTGCCAACACCGCCATCGATAGGGTCGGCCCGCTGCGCCAAATCATTGACGCGGAAATCTTGGACTACGCCGCCAGCGATCTCGTGTGTTACCGCGCCGCTGAACCGCAAGCCCTGGTCCTGCGCCACTCCGAGTCATGGGATCCGATCGTCGACTGGGCCCGCACCGCGCTCGATGCACCCTTCGTTATGACCACCGGCATTGTCCACACGCCCCAACCGGCAGCAGCACTCAAGGCCTTTGCTTCGGCTCTCGGCGCCCTCAGCGATTTTGAACTCTCGGCCTATTTCACGATCATGACGCTCACCGGTTCGGCGCTGATCGCCATGATGCTGGCGCGCCACGCCATCACCCCTGAAGCGGCCTGGGCCGCCGCTCACGCCGATGAAGACTACCAGATTGAGCAATGGGGCCAGGACGAAGAAGCCACAGCGCGCCGCGCCTTGCGGCTGACGGAATTCACCGCATGCTGCCGCTTCATGGCGCTGGCACGCAATTAGGCCAGCCGCCATTGACAATGACCCTCATTTCTCCCTCCCCCTTGTGGGGAGGGCCGGGGTGGGGGTCCACGAGTCGAGTCCTTGGCCACCCCCACCCTTAATCCCTCCCCACAAGGGGGAGGGAAACTGCAGCGAGCGCGATGGCGGTCGTAAGTGTCAAGCCTTCCGAAAGTTGGTATTAGGCCGTGTGATCGGTTCGTTGAACAAGATCGGCGACAACGCGGTCCTGCGAATTCTCGCTGGCGGCCAATCCATCAACTACCCCCGCCCGGTCTTCGGCGGAGCGGTTCTGGCTCATCTTGCGCTTGCCCTCAAGACGGGTGATCGGCATGCGAATGCCGATGATGCCGCGAAGCTGCGATTGAATATACTGCGCTGGCGCATCGCTCACCGCCCATGGTGCCGCGCGTGAACCTTCGTGGCGTTTTGTAAGCCGGGTGACGAGTGCAAGCAGACGGTCGCTGTCGGTGAAGAATTCAGGCAGGCCATAGGCGTGAACGGCGATGTAGTTCCATGTCGGCACCACCTTGCCGGTTTCGCGCTTGGTGGCATACCAGGATGGCGTCACATAGGCATCAGGCCCCATGAAGATCACCATCGCCTCGCCGGTCAAGACCGTCTGCCATTGCGGATTGGCCCTCGCCATGTGCCCATAAAGAACGCCATGGACACCTTCCGACCTATCCAGCATCAGCGGCAATGGCGTGGCGGCAAGCCCTTCGGCGGAGTGCGTCACAAGATTTGCCAGCCGGGCATCATCGATAATGGCATGCATGGCGGCGGTGTCGTGCTCTCGAAAGGCGGGAGGAATATACATTTCAGGTCTCCACGGGAGGCAGCCGGGGTTAAGCGCGGTTTGGTCCGGACGAAACGGCCAATTCCGGACACGTTCGGCAGACCACATCGAACATTTGAGTGTACCAGAAGCAAGGCCCACCCGTCTTTCGGTTGATTTGACGGCAAGCCTGTCGCCGCCTAACAAGCTTCACCACCGAACAACGCCGGGGAACGCCATGCACGATATTCTCGCCAAGCTTGAGGAACGCCGGGTGCAGGCCCGCGCCGGCGGTGGCGAGCGGCGCGTCTCGGCGCAGCATGCCAAGGGCAAGCTCACGGCGCGCGAGCGTGTCGAGCTGCTGCTCGATCAGGGATCGTTCGAGGAGTTCGACATGTTCGTCGAACACCGTTGCACCGATTTTGGCATGGAAGACCAGAAGCTGCCGGGCGATGGCGTCGTCACCGGCTGGGGCACGGTCAATGGCCGTGTCGTCTATGTCTTCGCCAAGGACTTCACCGTCTTCGGCGGATCGCTGTCGGAAGCCCACGCCCGCAAGATCACCAAGATCCAGGACATGGCGCTGCAGAACCGCGCGCCGATCATCGGTCTGTTCGACGCTGGCGGTGCCCGCATCCAGGAAGGCGTTAACGCGCTTGGCGGCTATGGTGAAGTGTTCCAGCGCAACGTGCTGTCGAGCGGCGTCATTCCGCAGATTTCGGTCATCATGGGGCCCTGCGCGGGTGGTGACGTCTATTCCCCGGCGATGACCGATTTCATCTTCATGGTGCGCGATACCAGCTACATGTTCGTGACCGGCCCCGATGTCGTGAAGACCGTTACCAACGAAACCGTGACCGCCGAAGAACTCGGTGGCGCCTCGGTCCACACCACGAAATCCTCGATTGCCGACAAGGGCTTCGAGAACGATGTTGAAGCACTGCTGCAGATGCGGAGGCTGATCGATTTCCTTCCATCGTCCAATACCTCGCCAGTGCCCGAGCTCCCCACATTCGATTCCGCCGACCGCATCGACATGTCGCTCGACACGTTGATTCCCGCCAATCCCAACCAGCCCTACGACATGAAGGAACTGATCCTGAAAATCGCCGATGAAGGCGACTTCTTCGAAATCCAGGACCTTCATGCTCGCAACATCGTCACCGGCCTCGCCCGCATCAATGGCCGCACGGTGGGCATTGTCGCTAACCAGCCGATGGTGCTGGCCGGCGTGCTCGACTCGGATGCGGGCCGCAAGGGTGCGCGCTTCGTGCGCTTCTGCAATTGTTTCAACATCCCGATCGTCACGCTGGTCGATGTGCCCGGCTTCCTTCCCGGCACCGCGCAGGAATACGGCGGCCTCATCAAGCACGGCGCCAAGCTGCTCTTTGCCTATGCCGAGGCGACGGTGCCGAAAATCACCGTCATCACGCGAAAGGCCTATGGCGGCGCCTATGTCGTCATGGCCTCGAAACACCTGCGTGGCGATGTCAACTATGCCTGGCCCACCGCCGAGATCGCCGTGATGGGATCGCGGGGGGCGGCCGAAATCCTCTACCGCTCCGAACTTGGCGACGCCCAGAAGATCCAGACCCGAGTCAAGGACTACGAAACGCGCTTCGCCAATCCTTTCGTTGCCGCCGAGCGTGGCTTCCTCGACGAGGTGATCATGCCGCATGGCACGAGAAAGCGTATCGCCCGGGCGCTCAACATGCTGCGCAACAAGGAACTGACCAATCCCTGGAAGAAGCACGATAATATTCCGCTGTAACCAAAATCGATGCTCTGCCGTAAACGGTCGAAACAAAAATCCGGAAACGAAGCCCAGCCATGACCGACGCCAAAGCCCCCAAACTGCCGCCGATGACGGCGCTTGAATTCGCCATCGCCAATACGTTCCGGTATTTCTTTTTTGGGCTGCGGCTTGTCCTCCTCTGGCTGATCGTGCTTCTGCCCTTCATCGGCGCGGCTTACGTCTTCGGCTTGCGCGATGGTCCGCCGGATTTCAAAGCCCTGCCACCTGCCGCAATGGCGTCTTTCGCGGTGTTGGGCGTGATGGCGTTTCTGGCCTCGGTTTCAATCGCCGTGAACTGGCATCGCCGCCTCATCCTTGATCAGAAGCCGAAAGGCCTGGCGTGGATCAGGCTCAATGGCGTGGTGTGGCGTTACCTCTTTTGCTTCATGTTTATTTTGGTGGTGGCCGGCGCCGTAGCCGCCGCGATCCTGGCCGTCCAGACCTATGCTGTTCCGGCCCTCGAGCCGAAACTGGCAACGGCTGCCAAGCCCGTTGGCATTGGCATTTCGGTGCTGCTCGGTCTCTTCGGCCTGTTCACCTGGTATCGGCTGTCGACCTTGCTTCCGGCCATCGCGACGGACGACAAGGACTATTCGTTTGGCACCGCCTGGAAGACCACACGCAACAACCGCGCCCGCTTTCTCGGCTTCACCTTCTGGCTGCTGTTCTCGCTTGCCATTGCGGGCGGTATCGGGGCCGGCGCGTACTTCGGCCAACAGGCGATCGATAATTCTTATGCCACCGCTGCCGCCTTCGCCGTGATGGGATTGTTGGTTTGGCTGGCGCTGTTCTTCACCACCACCATCGCCACCAGCCACTATTCTCACTTCAGCCAACGCGGCGAAAAGCCGGAATGATCGTCAGGGTGGAAACCCTGCTGCTGTGAGGGTTTCGATCCAGTGAGCGAGATCCTCAGGCCTTTGCAATGGTTCCATCGCTGCCACCCGGCCCACCGTGAAGCCGGGAGAAAGTCTGAGTGCCTCGTCACGATGGCGGGAGGCGCCAGTTGCATCCCCAAGCCTGACAGCAATCGCCGCCTGCCATACATGGGTATAGTAAGAGCGGTCAGGGAAGGCCAACAGCGCCTGTTCCGCCTCGCGGTAGCGCCGCGCGCCAAAATAGGCCAGTGCCAGATAGTCGTTGTAGTCCTCGGGGCTGAGCGGCGTCAGCTTCATGGCCCGCTGGATCAGGGCGATGGCGTCCTCAGGCCGGCCAACATCGGTCAGCACCAGTCCGAGTTTGGCCACCAGCTTCGGATCGTTGGAATTGAGCGCGACAGCGCGCTCTGCATGCCGCACCGCCAGCGCGAAACGGCGTCGATGCAGGTGGGTTAGTCCCAAAACCATGTGGCACCAGGGTTCTTCTTCATCGAGTTGCAGCGCTTCGGCAGCGATCTCGCTGGCAAGATCGAGCGCACTGCCTGAATCATCAAAGAAGAATTCCTGCAAGTGGGTGAGCGCCAGCTGAACCTTGGCCATCACAAAACCTGGGTCGAGCGCCAACGCATCCTCGAACAACTGCCGCGCCGCGAGTTTTGCGGGCCAGCCGGGCTGGTGCATCAGCATCCGCCCACGCAACACAAGCTCATAGGCAGCGAACAGTTCGGGGGGCTTCTGCCGCGCCTTGCGCAATATCTCATCCTCGATGCGGCCGATCGTCGATGCCACGATGGCGCTGGACAGATCGTCGATCACCTCGAAAACGTCTTCGACCGAACGATCGAACTTCTGCGCCCACAGCGTCGCATCGTTCTCCGCATCGATCAGCTCGGCCGTCACCCGCAATTGCTGAGCGGCACGGCGAACGGTGCCATGCAGCAGGAAGCGCACCCCAAGCTCGCGGCCGATTTGTTTTTCCGATGCAGCCCGGCCACGAAAGGCAAAGGACGAGCTGCGGGCGATCACCGTCAGGCTGCGGAATTGCGACAGGCTGGTAATAATATCGTCGCTGATCCCGTCGGACAGGAAGAGCTGGTCTTGATCGGCATTGGCGTTGTCAAACGGCAACACGGCAATCGACGGCCGGTCAGCCGATCTGCCGGCTGGTAATGACGGCGGATCACGGCGATTGATCTCTGGCGCCGCGCGATCAAAATCGCCGCTGGCGATAAGCTGGCGCAGCGCTTGTGTTTCCTGTGCCGGTTCCACTTGAAGTTCGGCCCGCAACAGCGCGCGGCAATCTTCATATTGCTTGAGCGCCAATCCCTTGTCGCCCTGTCCGGCATAGGCCCGCATCAACAGCCGCTGCGAGTTTTCGCTCAACGGATCGAGCAGAACCAACCGCTTCGCCGCATCGATGCGGAGCGAGCCGGTTTCGAGCTCACAGAGTCTCGCAAACAGGTGGGTGGCAGTGGCCTTTAGCTTCTCCCGTTCGGAGCGCAACCAGTCATCGAAGGAACCGTCGCGCAGCGAGACATCCTGCAGCAGCTCGCCCGTCCATGCCTCGGCAGCATGCCGCACGCCCTGTAGGCCGCCACGATCGTCCCACGCCAATATCCGGTGAGCGTCGATTGAAACCATCGTCTCGTTGAGACTGACCAGGTCGTCTTGCGACTGCACCAGCTGCTCGGAACCGACATCCCTGCGCAAGGCCGTGAGGGATTGCCGGAGACTGTTGCGGGCCTGTTCCTCGCCGTGATCGCCCCACAGCAGGGTGGACAGCCGCTCGCGGGTGCAGCTGAGTTTCGGCGACAGGGCGAGGACGGCAAGCAACGCCCGGTTCTTGCGGCTGCTGATCGTCAACTCCTGGTCCGCAGCATTGCGAAGCGTGAACGCGCCCAGCAGGTTCAATCGAAATTCGGGCAAGCAATATTGCGCCTCGGTAACCGTGGCATCCGGTCCACCCGAACTGATTTTGCCGCTCATTTTGCGCGCTTTACCACCAGATTAATGCTGGTTTCCCGCTGGATTTCCGGCCGGGGACTAAAGTTCCCCTATCGCAACACAACAGACGGAGACCTTCGATGACCAATTATCACGCAACACTCGGCCGTTTGCAACCATCGGCAGTCAACCCGCTGGTAGCCGCTCAGACATGGGTGTCCAACCTTCTGGCGCCGGCCTCGCATTGGTTGATCAAGCGGCACACACGCAAGGTGCTGGAAGGACTCGACCGCATTACGCTGGAGGACATCGGCGTGCCGCATGAAGACCCTTCGCCGCGCGCCGGCGAGCTCAAGCGCTATCCGGACATCATCAGGCGCGGCAAGTGGAGCAGGGATTAGACCCTTGTCGCCACCAGATCATACTCCTCCGCCTCGACGATCCGCACACGGACCATGTCGCCGGGTTTCAAGTCCGTCTCGCCGGGCAGGAAGACATTGCCGTCGATCTCCGGCGCATCCCAGGGCGAGCGGGCGATAGCTTCGTCATTCTCTTCGTCGATCGAGTCGACGAGAACATCGATTTCACGGCCGACCTTGCCTTGGAAAATCTCGGCTGAAATCTCCTGCTGGGCGGCCATGAAACGGTCCCAGCGTTCCTGCTTCACTTCGTCCGGCACCTGGGCCAAGCCAAGATCATTGGCCTTGGCGCCGGATACCGGCTCATACTTGAAGCAGCCGGCGCGCTCGATGCGGGCTTCCTTCATCCACTGCAGGAGATAGTCGAAATCCGCGTCCGTCTCGCCGGGGAAGCCGACGATGAACGTCGAGCGGATGGCGATGTCCGGGCAAATCTTCCGCCAGGAGGCGAGACGGTCCAGCACCTTCTCCTGATTGGCCGGGCGCTTCATGGCTTTCAGCACATTGGGTGCTGCATGCTGGAAGGGAATATCGAGATAGGGCAGGATTTTGCCCTCGGCCATCAAGGGGATGACGTCGTCGACATGCGGGTAGGGGTAGACATAATGCATCCGCACCCAGGCGCCGAGCTCGCCAAGTTCCTTGGCCATGTCATAAAACTTGGCCCGCACCTCGCGGCCGCGGTACTTGCTGGCCGCATACTTGATATCGACGCCATAAGCAGAGGTGTCCTGTGAAATCACCAGCAGTTCCTTCACTCCGGCCTTCACCAGCCGCTCCGCCTCGTAGAGCACCGATGCGACCGGCCTGGACACCAGATCGCCGCGGATCGACGGGATGATGCAGAACGAGCAGCGGTTGTTGCAGCCCTCGGAAATCTTCAAATACGCATAGTGCTTCGGCGTCAGGTGCAGCCCTTGCGGCGGCACCAGATCGTAGCGCGGATCATGCACCGGTGGCAGCGCCTTGTGCACGGCCCCCACCACCGCTTCATACTGATGCGGGCCTGTAACGGCGAGCACGCCCGGATGCGCCTTCATGATGGTGTCGGCCTCAACCCCTAGGCAGCCGGTGACAATCACCCGCCCGTTCTCCGCCATCGCCTCGCCGATGGCGGCCAGCGATTCCGCCTTGGCGCTATCGAGGAAACCGCAGGTGTTGACGATAACCACGTCGGCGCCGTCATAGCCCGGCGCCATGACGTAGCCCTCGGCGCGC
>JANPCS010000111.1:0-12397 GCA_031431065.1 Hyphomicrobiales bacterium
GCCCCCACCAGCACGTTGCGCATGCCGCCCTTGCCGCCCGACAGCCCGATGCCGCCGATCACCACGACCAGGATCACGTCATACAGCAGTGTCGAGTTGACGACGCGGGTGTTGATGGAGAGCAGGCTGGACGCGGTGAGAAGCCCGGCGGCGAGTGCGATCAGCGCCGAGATCACATAACGCAGCATGGTCATCGGGCGGACGGGAATGCCCGCGTTGCGCGCCGCCAGAATGTTGTCGCCCATGTAATACACATAGCGGCCCCACTTGGTGTAGCGCAGGAACAGATAGGCCGCGAAGGCGGCCCCCGCGAAGACGAAGACCTCGGCCGGAATCTCCAGAAGCCGCGAACGGCCCAGCGTCTCCAGCCAATTGCCGCGCGGCACCGGCACGGCATCTTGGGTGATCAGCTGCGAGCGCACGAAACCGAAGACGAACGAACCGCTGGCCAGCGTCGCGAAAATCGGCGGCACATCGGCATAGGCAATCAGGAATCCGTTGCAGAGTCCGATCAGCAAGACACCGGCAATGGTCAGCGACAGGGCCGCAGGCCCGGCCCAGCCATCGTTCAGCATCTGCAAGTACCACGCCGCCGACATCGCCATGATGGCGACCGAAGCGAGATCGATGCCGCGTCCGATGATGACGATGGCCATGCCGACCGCCAGCAGTCCCAGAACCGAGACGCTGCGCACGATCGAGATCAGGTTGGCGGCATCGAGGAAACCGGGAAGCACCACACCCGAGGCTACGAACAGCAGAACGGCGAGCGCCAGCACGATGCGCTCCTGACTCCAGTTCGCTTGCATCCCCGTGATTGCCATCGTCCCCAGCCCTTGGCCAAAACCTTGCCGCAGCAATCAAGGTCCGTCAACTGCCCGAAACGTCAATCCATATCGAAGACGGCATCGACCGGCACCTGAAGGCCGTTCAGCAGCTGGTTGGTCCGGCCGGCCGTCGCCACGACGCGCAGCAGGTCTGCATGCATCGCATCCGTCATGCCCTTGGCGCGCGCCGCGGCGGTGTGCGAATGCACGCAATAGCGGCACGCATTGGTGAGCGAGACGGCAATATAGATCAATTCCTTGGTCAGCGGATCAAGCGCCGAAGGTTGCGCCATCACCGCCTTGACACCGGCCCAGGTCTCTTCCAGCAGGTCCGGATCGAAGGCCAGATAGATCCAGAAATTATTGATGAAGCCGGATTTGCGCGTGGCGCGGATATCGTCGAACACCGCTTTCACGCGTGGATCGGCTTCCGGGTTTTCGGGCCGCTTGATGGTGGTCATGGTTCTGCACTCCGGTTTCGTGAGATCAGCTCTTCAGCCGCGGCTTGGGAATACCTGCCATCTCGCACAGGTTATCGAGCATCGCCGAAAAATCATTGGAGCCCAGCCCACGCGCCCGCGCCGTGCTGAAGGCCTCGCGCGCCGCCGCCGCCAGTGGCATCGGCACGCGCGCCGCATTGGCGGCTTCGACGATCAGCGTCAGGTCCTTGTGGGCCAGATCGATGGTGAAGCCCGGTTCGATATCGCCCTTGAGCACCTTGGCCGGCCAGTTGATCTTCAACTGGCCGTTGGTGGCCGTGGTGCCGTGCAGCACCTCCAGCGTTGTTTCCAGCTCCAACCCGAAACGCCCGGCCAACGCCAGCGCCTCGGCATTGAGCTGGCACAAAGTAATGGCAAGATAATTGTTCACCAACTTGGTGCGCGTACCCGAACCTACGCCGCCACAATGATGCACCGTGCTGCCCATGGCATCGAGCAGCGGCCTCACGCGGGCGAAATCCTCAGGCGCGGCACCGACCATGAAGAGTGACTCAGCCCGCTCGGCATGGGCCGCGAGACGTCCAACCGGCGCGTCAACGAAGGCAATGCCCCGTTCCCTCGCCTGCGCTGCCAGCGCATCGGTGGTCTCGGGGTCAATCGTGCTCATGTCGAGGATCAGCGCACCCTCTGGCGCGTGCGTCAATATTCCGTTGGGGCCTGCAACGACATCGCGCACCACAGCTGGTGTCGGCAGCATTGTCACGATGATGCCGGCCCCCGCCGTGGCATCGGCAACCGATGTGGCGCCGCGCGCCTGCAGCAACTCAAGTTCGGCCACCGCCGCCGCGTTGACGTCATAAACCGCCAGCCTGAACCCCTTGCGGCAGAGGTTGGAGGCCATGGGGCGTCCCATGCGGCCAAGCCCGATAAATCCGATCTGCTCCATGAATCCTCTCCCTGCCGCGTTCGGCTTGCGCGCGCCTAAACTCCAATACGCTGCTTCTTGCGGATCGTCTCATGATGCGCCCGCGCCGCCTTGACCTCGGGGCGATCCGAAATCTCCGGCACACCCACGTCCCAGTCGGCATCGCCCGGCAACCACGTGTAGCCATCGGTGACGATGGTGAGAACGGTGGTGCGGTCGGTTGTCTTGGCCCACTTCAAAGCCGCCTCGAAATCGGCCAGGCTCTCGCAATGCCGCACCGCCGCGCCCATTGACTCAGCATGTTTGGCGAAGTCGACGGCGAAAGGCTTCTTCACCCGGCTGTCCTTGATCATGTTGTTGAACGATGGCGTGCCCTTGAAATTCTGCAGCCGGTTGATGATCGCATAACCGCCATTGTCGCAGACCACGACGATCATCTTGTGGCCGGTGAGCACGCTCGAATAGATGTCGGAATTCATCATCAGGTAGGAGCCGTCGCCGACCATGACGATGGTCTCGCCATCGCCGTTCTTGGCCATGGCATGGCCCCAGCCGCCGGCAATTTCATAGCCCATGGCCGAGAAGCCGAATTCGAGGTCAAAGGTATTTGGGTTCTTGACCCGCCAGCCCTTGGCCGTTTCGCCCGGAAGGCCGCCCGCCGCTGTCACCATCGTATCGTTGGGCGCAGCCCAGGCATTCACCATTCCCACCACATGCGAGTAAGTCGGCACCGCCGCGTTGGTTGGTTTCTGATGCGTGTCAAGCAACGCGTTCCAGCTTTTGAACTCGCTGCGCGCCTTGACCATCCAGGCCGCATCGGCTTTCCATTTGCCCAATGCCGCGTCGATCTCGCCCACTGTCTCGCGCGCGTCGCCGACCACCGAAACGGCCCGGTGTTTCACCGCGTCATAGCGCGCCGCGTTGATCGACACGAACCTGGCGGCATGCGAGAACACCGTCCACGAACCGGTGGTGAAATCCTGCAGCCTGGTGCCGATGGCGATGATGACGTCGGCCTCCGCCGCCATGGCATTGGCCGATGCCGACCCGATGACCCCGATGGGGCCGACATGGGCTGGGTGATCATGCGTGACGGCGCCCTTGCCGGCAATCGTCTCGGCCATCGGAATGCCGCGCGCCAACGCAAAATCGGCAACCTCTTTCTCGGCTCCCGAATAGCGCACACCACCGCCCGAAATGATCAGCGGCCGTTTGGCCGATGCAATCAGCTTCACCGCCTCCTCAACCTGCAACGTGTCCGGCCTCAGGCGTGGAATCCTGTGCACCGTGGGCGTGAAAAAGGCTTCCGGGTAATCATAGGCCAGCTCCTGCGTATCCTGGCACAACCCGATGAAGGCCGGGCCGCAGTCGCCGGGATCGAGCATCGTGGCAATGGCTTGCGGCAGCGACGAGATGATCTGCTCGGGGTGCGTGATGCGGTCCCAATAGCGGCTCACCGCCTTGAAGGCGTCATTCACCGAGATCGTCGGATTGCCGAAATGCTCGACCTGCTGCAACACCGGATCGGGCCGCCGATTGGCGAAAATGTCGCCGGCCAGGAACAGCACCGGCAGGCGGTTGGCATGCGCGCAGCCCGCCGCCGTCACCATGTTCAAGGCCCCCGGGCCGATCGACGACAGCGCGATCATGATCTGCCGCCGCCGCTTGGCCTTGGCAAAGCCCACCGCCGCCAGCGCCATCGACTGCTCGTTCTGGCCGCGCCAGGTCGGCAGCTTGTCCTGCACTGCTTCGAGAGCTTCCGACAGGCAGGTGACATTGCCATGGCCGAATATGCCGAACAGCCCGGCAAACAACGGCTCGCGGCTGCCGTCGATTATGGTGAACTGGTTGCACAGATAGCGCACCAGGGCCTGTGCCATGGTCAAACGGACGGTGGACATCGTGGAACCTCCTGCTGTCTTGGAACATGATGTGAAGTTGACATTGAACTCGAAAAAATGCCTGGCATCCTATCGCCGCCTGACCGGCTTGGCTGGACGCGGCAGTCTTGCATTTTGATCCTTGGCAATCTCGGTGACGCTGGGGATGCGGGGCACGTCGCCGCCGCTGGGTTGGAGAAATGATGCCGTGGCCGTGGCAATGCTCTGGACGAGACACATGGGAGCCGCCAGCGAGCGCGAGAACGTATACTCGTCCTCGGGGATGGTGAACAGCAGGCGCGCATCCTTGGCAAGCGGCGAAAGTTGGCTGTCGGTGATCGCCAGTATCGGCGTGGCGTTGGCGACGGCCACCTCGGCGATCGACACGACTTCCTTGGCATAATGGCGGAAGGCGATCGCCACCAGCAGGTCGCGTTCGCTCATGGCTTGCGCCATTTCGAAGGCCAGGCCACCTGCCGGATCAAGCAGCACGACGCGCCGGTGCAACATGGTCAGCAGATAGCGCAGCAGCAAGGCCAGTGGTTCGGACCTGAGCTGGCCAGCAATGTAAATAGTCGCCGCCCCGCTCAACAGATTAGCCGCAGCCGCCAGCATCTCCTCGCTAACCGTTTCGAGCAGGCCATGCAGCGCCGCGATGTCGCGCACCACCAGATCCTGCAGGAAACCCTTGTTGCCATGGCTGACATTGCGCGACAGTTCGGACTCAAGCGCGCTGATCCGCTCGCGAAAACCCGGGGCGGCAGTGGCCAGCCGCGTCTGGAACACCCCCTGCAACTGTTTGAAACCCGAGTATCCCAGGCTCTGGCCAAAGCGCACCAGGCTCGAGGGATGAACCCCGCATTTTCCGGCAATGGCGTTGATTGACTCAAGTGCGATGACATTGGGGTTCTGCGTGAAAAACCGGGCGATCTGCTGGTATCCGGGCGACAGCTCCGCATAGTTCCTTGTGATGAGGTTGACGATGCCCTCATAGTTCCGCGGCACCGCTGCTGCGGGGCGGCCGCGTGGCTTGGCCAAGGGTTGTTCGAGTTTCGTTGTCATGCGTCTTCCCTTGACATGAAATTTTCGTTGCCGCAATCATCCTGTGACAAACGAAATTGCTAAGCGGGTTCGAAGGCACCCCTCGTTGTGCCAGCGTCACGCGCCGAAGTTACCGCTCAAGGAGGCCTGCCGTGACACCCAACACCATTCGCCGTCTGTGGTCCGAGGGAAAGCCGGTGCTCAACGCCTGGCTGTCGATCGGCAACGCCTTCTCCGCTGAAATCATCGTCGAGCAAGGCTATGACGCCGTCACGATAGACCAGCAGCACGGTTTCTTAAGCTACGAGGCGATGGCCGCCATGCTGCAGGCCATCAAGGCCGGCACTGCCACGCCCATGGTGCGCGTGCCCTGGCTCTCCGCCGGTGACATCATGAAGGCGCTGGACGCCGGTGCCATCGGTATCATTTGCCCAATGATCAATTCGCGCGCCGAGGCCGAGCAGTTCGTCTCTTACATGCGCTATCCGCCGCTGGGCCAGCGCAGCTTCGGCCCGACCCGGGCGGTCTTCGCCCATGGCGCGGACTATGGCCAGAAGGCCGATGCCGAGGTCTTGTGCCTTGCGATGATCGAGACGGCGGATGGCATGAAGAACCTGGACGGGATCGTCACCACGCCGGGATTGGATGGTGTATATGTCGGCCCCGCCGATCTGACACTCGGCCTCACCGGACGTAAGTACCCGACTGGCTTCGACCGCGAGGAGCCGGAAATCGTCGCGGCCATCAAGACCATCCTTGCGAAAGCCCATCAGGCCGGCATCAAGGCCTGCCTGCACTGCGGTTCGCCGGCCTATGCCGCCAAGGCCATTGGCTGGGGTTTCGATCTGGTGACATTGCTCAACGACGTGCGCCTGCTGGCGGCGGCGGCGAAATCCAACTTGACGGAAACCCGCAATTTGATTGGCGAAGCGCCGCCGGATGCGCCGCAACCCAAGAACAGCAGCTACTGAGATGCCCCACATCCTAGTTGCCGGACGCCTGCACGAAGCCGGGATCGAACGTCTCAGAGCCGCCGCCGGCGTGACCTTCACGCTGGTCGATGAGATATCGGTCGAGTCCTACCGCCCGCTTATCAAGGACGCCGATGCGGTGACCCTGCGCACCCAGGCCATGACGGCGGAGATCATCGCCGAAGCGCCAAGGCTCCGCATCGTGTCGCGCCATGGTGTCGGCTATGATGCGGTCGATGTGAAAGCTCTGGCGGCGCGCAACATCAAGCTGACCATCGTCGGCGATGTCAACTCTCGCGCCGTGGCCGAGCACACGCTGATGTTGATGCTGAGCGTCGCCCGCCACACTGTGGCGCATGACCGCGCCAGCCGCACTGGCCAATGGAACATCCGCAACCGCTTCGAAACCGTCGAGCTCGACGGCCGCAATCTCCTGCTGCTTGGTTTTGGACGCATCGGCCGCCGCGTCGCTGATCTCGCTCAATCCTTCGGCATGGTGGTGAGCGCCTATGACCCCTTCATTCCCGCCGATGTGATGGCAAAGTCCGGCGTGCGGCACGCGCCGGACTTGGGACTCGCCCTCACCGAAGCTGATTACATCTCGCTCCACATGCCGCATTCACCGCAGGGTCCATTGATTGGTGAAGCCGAACTGGCCTTGATGAAATCTGGCGCCATTCTGGTCAACGCGGCGCGCGGCGGCCTGATCGATGAACCGGCCCTCGACCGCGCGCTCCGCAATGGCCGGCTGCGCGGCGCCGGACTCGATGTCCTCTCAGCAGAACCACCGCATGCCGATCATCCCCTGCTCGGCAATGATCGGGTGACCATCAGCCCGCATTCCGCCGGCCTGACCGATGAGTGCGCGGCGCGCATGGCCGTGGCCTCGGTGCAGAACATCCTTGATTTCTTCGCGGGAACACTCGATTCAAGACTGATCGTAAATCCCTGATACCAATTGCCGAGGACATGACATGACCAGCAGCTCCAGAATCGGCCAAACGCAAGTGACGGTGCCGAACATTTCCTATGGCGCCACCGCACTGGCCAGCATGCCGGACACCTACGGTTACGCCGTGACCGAGGAACGCGGCCTCGAGACTATTCGCGCCGTGCTCGCCCAACCCGATGGTTTCATCGATACCTCGCGCAACTATGGCCTGGGAAAGAGCGAAGCGATGATCGGCCGCGTGGTGCGCGAACTTGGCGGCTGGCCCAAGGGACGCATCCTGTCGACCAAGTTGGACCGCGACATGGAGACCAGACATTTCGACGCGTCAAGGGCCCGGCAGTCCATCGAGGAAAGCCTCGCGGCATTGGGTGTTGACCACGTCCAGATACTCCATCTCCACGATCCCGAATATGCGTTCGATCTCAGCGAAGTTACCAGGCCGGGCGGCGCATTGAGCCAGCTCATGCGCATGAAGGAAGAGGGCCTGGCGGATGCCGTGGGCCTAGCCGCCGGCCGCGTCGACATCATGATGCCCATTCTGCGTGATTGGGATTTCGATGTGATCATCACCCACAGCCGCTACACGCTGGTCAATCGCAACGCCGAGCCGCTGATCGAACTCGCGCGCGCGCGCGGCATGTCGGTCTTCAACGCGGCGCCCTATGCCAGCGGTACACTTGCCAAGGGTGCGGCGAACCACAAGCGCTACGTCTATCAGGAAGCAACCGAGCAGATGCTCGATCCCATCCGGCAGGTGGAGGCGGTCTGCGCCCGGCACAAAATTCCGCTCGGCGCCGCCGCCCTGCAGTTTTCGCTGCGCGATCCGCGCATCGCCTCGACCATCTGCGGCGTCAGCCGGCCCGAACGCATCACCGAAACTCAGGCCTGGGCAGATTGGCCAATCTCCGCCGAAGCCTGGACCGATCTTCTGGCCCTGCCCTTCAGCATGGACGATCCCGAGGCAACCCGCCAATACAAGCCCACCTGAGGCGTCACCGCTGGCCGTATCCCTTTGGCACCGGCACATCGCCAAGCCCCGCAGCACGCTTCTTCAACGCCCGTCCGATGACGACGCGCGACACTTCCGTCGAACCATCGACGATGCGCAGCATCTGCGACAAGCGGCTCAAGCGGTCCATGCCATAGGAACTCAAGAGCCCCATGCCACCCATGGCCTGCGTGCAGATATTGGCGGCCTTCACCGCCGCGTCGGGAACAAAGCGTTTGGCATGGGCCGCCAGCAACGGGCCTTCAGGCGTTCCCAGCGCATTGGCGGCCGCCCGGTAGAGCAGCCGCGACGCCTCGAGATCGGTCGCAACCTCGCCCAGCATCCACTGGATGCCATCGAGATCAAGCGCCGTGGCGCCGAACATCTTGCGGTTCTTGGTATAGGAAAGCGCGGTATCGAGAGCCGCCTCCATCAAGCCGCAGCAGCCCGCAGCAATCGACACACGCGCAATGTCAATCGCCATCAGCGATCCCTGCAGTCCCTTGCCGGCGGGCAATATGATGTTGGCGTCCGGCACGGTAACATTGTCGAGATACATCTCGCCCATCGGCAGGAAGTTATACGACGGCGTATCATAAAGCGGACTGAAGCTCAGGCCTTCTGTGCCCGTGGGAATGGCGATCATCGCCATGTCCTTGTGGCCGGGCGCATCGGACGTTTTCACCACCACCAGGTAGATATCGGCCTCCCCCGCCAATGACACCCACGCCTTGGCGCCGGAAATCGTCCAGGTACCGTCGCCATTGATCCTGGCGCGCGAATACATGGTCGCCGCATCCGAACCCGATTGCGGCTCGGTCAGCGAGAAATTCGCCAGCTTGCGCCCCGCTGTAAGGTCCTTCGCCCACTGTTTCTTCAACTCATCGCCACCAAATCCGCACACCGCATAAGTGCAGATGTTGTGCATCGACAAGGCAAAGGCATAGGCCCCGTCACCCTTGCCCAATTCTTCATAAACCCGGATGCCGTCACCCAGCGAAAGCCCCTGCCCGCCCCACTCTTCCGGTGCATAAAGCCCGGTCAGGCCCAGCGCCGCCGCCTCATCGGATGCCGCACGCGGCCACTTGCGTTCCTTGTTCCAGTGATCGGCACCGGGCTTGATCACCTCGTCGCAATGCCGCCGCGCTGCATCGAGAATAGTGTCGATCTTCCCAGCCATTGCCAACCCCCAATTTCGATTCAATCAACTTGGCGCACCGGTCGCGATTGCACCAGACTCAACTTTGCTTGCCTGGTCCGGTTCGGGCATGTGACAAGCCGCCCCGGCCTATCCAGGAGGATCTCCCAAGAAATTCCAGCTCGCCATCAACCTGGAACGGCTCGACAGCAGTTCCGGCATGCGCGAGGTCGCCCGCCACACGCTTGAGATGGTATAGATGGCCGAGACCGGCGGCTTCAACATCGCCTGGGCGGCGGAACACCACGCCCTTGAAATGACCATCGCACCGGATCCGTTCCAGATCCTCGCCTGGTGGGGCGCCTACACTTCGAACATTAGACTCGGAATCGCCGTCGCCGTTGCCCCCTACTGGCACCCGATCAAGCTGGCAGGCGAAGCGGCGATGGCCGATCTCCTGTCCGGCGGACGATTGGAATTCGGCATCGGCTCCGGCGCCAACCAGCGCGAGTTCGACCGCATGCACCCCGGCCTGAAGCAGACCGATGGCTGGAAATACATGCAGGAAATGCTGCCCGCCGTTCTGGCCCTGTGGCAGGGCGACTACGCGCACCAGGGAGAATTCTGGCAATTCCCGCTTTCAACCTCGGTGCCCAAGCCCCTGCAGCAGCCGCACCCGCCGATCTGGGTCGCGGCGCGCGCCCCCATGACGTATGATTTCGCGGTGAAGCATGGCCTCAACATCACGTCATGGCCCCTGACCAGGCCAATGTCCGAAGCCGAACTCTACAAGTCGCGGATCGACGAGGCGCTCGCCAATAACCCCGGCAAGGCGCGGCCCATCTTCGCCATGATGCGCCACACCGCACTTTACGAGCGCAAGGAAGACTGGATGGTGCCGGTCAAGGCCGCCCAGCGCCAACTGGGCCAGTTCGAGAACCTGTTCAAGAACCTGGGCGATGTGAAGAATGGCTTTCCCAGGGAACTCGATCTCGGCGAGATCGCCAACCGCGCCGAATACGATCCCAAGATGCTGAGCACCAACCTGATGTTCGGCACGCCCGACGAGGTCATCGCCAAGCTCAAGCCTTACCAGGCGCTGGGCGTCGACGAGTTCATCTACTATGCCAGCCTCGGCCTGGGAATGAAGGAACAAAAGCGCTCGCTCGAATTGTTCTGCAAGCACGTCATCCCGGCCTTTGCCGCTTGATTTGAATGAATGCCTTCCGCACGCAAAGCTGGATCCTGGCTTTCGCCAGGATGACGGCATTGGGTATAGGATATCGGATATCGGATATCGGATATCGGATATTGATATCGTTTCGTATTCCCGTCACCCTGGCGAAAGCCAGGGCCCCGCTTCTTTCCACAATCCGGCAATCGCCCGGACTGTTACCCCGGGAACTGCTGTCCGCCCCAACCTGACCTAGCCTCGCCTCATCACCGGGAGTTTCTCCTTCAAACAAAGGATGAGTGCCATGACCACAACACCGGCCATCTGGAAAACCTTCACCGCCAACATCGACTTGCTGCCGGGCGTGCAATCCAATCCTTCGGTAACCCACTTTGCCGACGGCAGCTTCCTCGTAACCTGGAACGATGACACCAAGGGCGTGAGCCCTGGTACCGATATCTTCGCCCAGCGCTTCGATGCCGAAGGCAATGCGCAGGGCAGTTCTTTCCAACTCAACACCGCTTTGACAATAGACAACGAGTTTGGCGCCCAAGTTGCGACTCTTCCGGATGGCGGATTGGTCATAGCATATGCGCTTGACGATACGATCATGGTCGAGCGCCGGGATGCATCAGGCCGTGTCGTGTTCACAGATGCGCTCAACGATGTCGTAGGAAACCTCGGCTTTGACATCGCGGTGGGCGCCACTGGAGATTACTGCATACAGTTTGTGCAGCGCTTCGACACGACGCTTGGGCCTGACTTTGACAGGGACGCTTTCGGCTTCGTCTACGAATTCGAGACCAATGCGCGTGGCGAGAGATTTGCAACCGGGCGCAATGCATCTGAAACGGATTCCGCTGATGGCGTTGCCGCTATGGCCGATGGCGGATTCGCTTTTGCGTCGAGTCAACTTGTTGCCGGTACCGATACTACATTTGTGACAGCGGTTGATGGCGAAGGTCAGAAATTGATGCAGCCCACCAAACTGGGCGATGGCTTCGCCACTGGAATTGCGGGGCTGAATAACGGAAATTTTGTCGTCACCTATGAGCGCGACGGCCACGTTTTGTTTCGCCTCGTCAACCCCGAGGGCGGTGCGTCCAACGAACTCGTGGCGACGCAGACCGGCAATGTCGTTAGCAATTCTGAAGTTACACAGCTCAAAGATGGCGGTTTCTTCATTGCCTGGTTCGATAACAATAACACAGCGGTCCGTGGCCAGCGCTTTGACGCCAATGGTGACACGGTGGGCGAGGCAGTGCTCATCACCAGCGGCCTTGGGCCAAAACTCTCTCCTGAACTCGATCTGAGCCTGACCGCCGACGGGCGCATCAATGTCAGCGTCGAAGACGGCTTCAGCGGCATTTGGAATATCATTCTCGATCCGCGCGATACCACCATCTCCGGAACGGGCGGCGACGACGTGCTGACCACCACCCGCACCGCCAGCATCGTCTTCGCCGGAGAAGGCAAGGACAAGATCCTCGGCCGGGGCGGCAGTGACACGATCCATGGCGAGGGCGGCAACGACATCCTCCAGGGCGGCGGCGGCGTCGATAACATCGATGGCGGCGAGGGCAACGATATCGTCGTGCTGCGCGACAATCATAACAGCGACGTTGTCGATGGCGGCGGCGGGTTCGATATGCTCGACCTGCACAATGTCGCCAACCGCGCCGCGGTGGTCGATCTCGGCGCCGGCTCCTGGCTGATGACTCCCGGTTTCGTCGAGGACGCCGTCATCGTCATCCCCGACAAGACCCACCCCGGGTCGACGATCATTCCAATCGTGCAGCGCGGTATCACCGGCATCGAAAACGTCAGCGGCACCCAGATGGGCGACCGGCTCACCGGAACCACGGGTACCCAGACACTCACCGGCAACGGCGGCGACGACACGCTCTCCGGCGCCGGCGGCGGCGATGTGCTCAGCGGCGGAATCGGCAATGACACGCTCGACGGCGGGGCTGGAAGCGACCGGCTCAACGGTTTCGATGGCGAAGACACCATGCGTGGCGGTAACGGTGCCGGTAAGGATATCTTGCTCGCCGGCGCCGG
>JANPCS010000112.1:0-6008 GCA_031431065.1 Hyphomicrobiales bacterium
GGGTGCGGTGCGCGGCGATCTGGTGATCGCCGATTGCTCGACCGCCGAGCCTGCATCGACGCTCAGGATCGCCGCCGACATCGAGGCCAAGGGTGGGCATTTCGTCGATACGCCGATGACGCGGACTCCGAAAGAGGCCGAAGCGGGAAAGCTCGGCCTGATGACCGGCGGGCCCGATGAGGTCATGGCCCGCATCCGCCCGGTGCTCGAGTGTTTCGCCGATACCATCGTCCATGCGGGGGCTGTCGGCTCGGCGCATCAGCTGAAGCTCATCAACAATTTTCTGTCGATTGCCCATGCTGCAGTGGCGGCGGAGGCCATCACGGTGGCCGCCAAGGCCGGCGTCAACATGCAATCGCTGAAGGACATCGTCATGGCGGGCGGTGCCGCCTCGGTGATGTTCGGCCGCCTCATCAACGTGCCGCTGTCGGACGACGACAGCCACGCCCAGTTCGCCATCGGCAACGCCAGGAAGGATATGCGCTATTACACCAACATGACGGAACAATTGCCGGTGGCGTCGTTCATGGCGGAAACCGCTCACCAGATCACCGTGGTGGCCGACAACATGGGCTATGGCGGCCGCTTTCTCCCCCGCCTCATCGACGTGATGATGAAGATCAACGGCATCAAGAATTGAAGCTGGTGGGGAAGATGCGTTCTTCCGCCACGTGATCGATCATGGCGCGCCAGTCGTCGGGCAGGTAGCCCCAGTCCGGCAGGTCGGGCACGGCCGCTTCCAGCATGTCGATGGTCGGCTCGCGCATGGCGGTCACGGCGGCCCGCGCCGCTGTAACGCAGGTCCGCCAATCCGCTTCTCCCATGGCGGACGCGATGGCCTTGGCCACCCGTTCGGTCATCGAAGTTGGATCGGCGGTCATGACGTATCTCCTGCGCCGCATCATAGCGCGCTATCGCGCCAAGGCGGAGGCAAACCCACTTAGTGGTGAATCCGCACCATGGTTAACGGAGTGTTTCACCGTTGGCAACATGACGCCGCGTCGCCGGGATGCCGCTCTGGCCGGCCGGTCCTTGCGCGAGGCCGTGGGCCATGATTAGTTCGCGCCGTGGAACACCTGCAGGCATTTGCATCAACGCCGGATTACGCAATTGTAATTGTTAGGTTTCTGCTATAGCAATATGTATTGCAACACCGGAAGGGCCGTAAGAGCCTGACGGTGATGGGAGGATATCGCTGGTGGCACTGCTTGACGTTCGCAACGTATCCAAGAGTTTCGGCGCCATCCGGGCGGTGAACGACATCAGCTTCGCGGTTGACGCCGGCGAGGTTGTCGGCCTCATGGGCGATAATGGTGCCGGCAAATCGACCATGGTGAAGCTCATTGCCGGTAACTTTCCGGCCAGCGAAGGCGAGATCGCCGTCAATGACGAGGTCTGCCATTTCCATAAACCCATCGAGGCCCGCGCCAAGGGCATCGAGGTGGTCTACCAGGATCTGGCCATCGCCGATAATCTGACGGCCGCCGAAAACGTCTTCCTGGGGCGCGAGATCAGGAAGGGCCCGTGGCCCTTCCGGGTGCTCGACAAGCAGGCGATGATCGACAAGTCAGCCGAACTGTTCGGCGAACTCAAATCCGAAACCCGGCCGCGCGATCTGGTGCGCAAGATGTCGGGCGGCCAGCGCCAGGCGGTGGCCATCGCCCGCACCAGGCTGTCGGAAGCGAAGCTGGTGCTGTTGGACGAGCCGACGGCGGCCATCTCGGTGCGTCAGGTGGCGGAGGTCCTGGAACTGATCCGCCGCCTCAGGCATCAGGGCGTGTCGGTCATGCTGATCAGCCACCGCATGCCCGACGTGTTTGCCGTGTGCGACCGCATCATTGTCATGCGGCGCGGCGCCAAGGTGGCCGACAAAGCCGTGGCGGCGACATCGCCGGAGGAAATCACCGGTCTGATTACAGGAGCGATCCGTGACGCCTGAAACCGCGAAACCCGCCGAGACCGGCCATGCCGTCCTGGGCGAGGTGGCGAAGATCAAGGAACAGACAATGTTCCAGGCGGTGATCGCCAGCCAACCTTTCTGGGTTCTGGTGGCGCTGCTGCTGCTGGCGGGCTTCATGGCGATGCTTGAGCCAAGCTTCGGCACCGCCGACAATTTCTCCAACATGAGCCGCAACTTCGCGCCCTTCGGCATCATGGCGCTGGGCATGACGGTGGTCATCATCACCGGCGGCATCGATTTGTCGGTGGGCTCGGTCATGGGGCTTGTGGCCATTGTCGCGGGCCTGTTCCTCACCTGGCAATATCCCTGGTTCGTGGCCTTCTTCATGGGGCTGATGACCGGGCTGATCTGCGGCGCGGTGAACGGCTATTTCGTCGCCTATATCGGCATGCCGTCGTTTGTGGTGACGCTCGGCATGCTGTCGATCGCCCGCTCGCTGGCCGTCGTCTTCTCCGGCAA
Source organism: Hyphomicrobiales bacterium (assembly GCA_031431065.1). Lineage (GTDB taxonomy): Bacteria > Pseudomonadota > Alphaproteobacteria > Rhizobiales > Aestuariivirgaceae > Aestuariivirga. The sequence goes on from JANPCS010000112.1 coordinate 2,420, forward strand.
CCAGATGCTCTACAAATTCGGCCCCGATGCGCCGATCGTCAAGGCCATCGGCCCGGCCAAGTTTCCGCATCAGCTTCCGGGCGATTCCATTCCGGACTGGATCCCGCAATTCTCCTCGCAATTCTGGGTGATGGTGCTGCTGGCCCTGATCGTCGGCTATGCCTTCAACTTCAAGCCATGGGGCCGCCACCTGCTGGCCATCGGCGGCAATGAAAACGCCGCCCGCCTGACTGGCGTTCCCGTCGACTGGATCAAGTTTCTTGCTTACGTGTTCTCGGCCTTCACCGCATCCATCGCCTCGCTGTTGCTGCTCGGCTACAATGGCTCGGCCATCAATGCCATGGGCCAGGGTTATGAATTGCGGGTGATCGCCGCGACGGTGATCGGCGGCGCCAATCTGATGGGCGGTGCCGGCACGGCCTTCGGAGCGGTCATCGGCTCGGCGTTCCTCGAAGTCATTCGCAATGCCTTGCTGATGGCGGGCATCGATTCCAACTGGCAAGGCGCATTCGTCGGCGCCTTCATCATTCTCGCGGTTCTGCTTGGCATGCAGTCCGGCGGCAAATCCATGATTGCCGCAACTGTGGAACGCATGTTCCCCAGGAAGCACCGCTAGAAAAACCGGATTCACTGCCGGCACTCAGTGAAAGTTAACGAGGAGGAAGACTCAATGAAGAAACTGTTGATGACGACAATCCTGGCGCTGGGTGCCATGTCGGTGGGCGTGTCCGGCGCCCAGGCGAAGTTCGTCTTTGCCCTGGTGCCGAAAAACATGAACAACCCGTTCTTCGATCAGGCGCGTGACGGCTGCAAGAAGGCCGAAGCCGAATCGAACGGTGCCTTCGAGTGCATGTATATCGGACCCGGCGAACATGGCGGCGGCGACGAACAAGTGACCATCGTACAGGATCTGGTGGCCAAGAAAGTGGACGGCATCGCCGTGGCGCCGTCCAACGCCGCGGCCATGGCGGTTGCCCTGCAGGCCGCCAAGGAAGCCGGCATTCCGGTGCTCACATGGGATTCCGACGTGCTGCCCGAGAACGCCGACCTGCGGCTTGCCTATATCGGCACGCACAACTATGAGATCGGCGTGAACCTGGCCAAGCTTGCCATGGCCATCAAGCCGAAGGGCGGCACGGTGTGCATCCAGTCGGGTGGTGCGGCGGCCGCCAACCACAACGAGCGCATGCAGGGCATCCGCGACACGCTGTCGGGCGTCAAGTCGGCGGCTTCGCCGGGCGATGCCTTGGCCGGCCAGAACGGCTGGACCGAAGCCGAAGGCTGCCCGCTCTACACCGACGACGACTTCCCGCGCTCGGTGCAGCAGTTCGAGGACTTCATGGCCAAGATGCCAACCCTCGACGCCTTCATCCCGACCGGCGGCTTCCCGCAGTTCATCCCCGATGCCAACCGCGCTGCGGTGGGCAAATACAAGGACAAGATCGCCGCCAAGGAACTGGCTCTCGTCGTCGCCGACACGCTTCCCGTCCAGCTCGACCAGATGAGGGAAGGCCTGTCGCTCGGACAGGTCGGCCAGCGTCCGTTCGAAATGGGCTACATGACGATGAAGGCCTTCCAGGACATGAAGGACGGCAAGCCCGCGCCGGCCGATCCGACCTACACTGGCCTCGACGTTTGCACACCCGAGACCGTCGACACCTGCATCGCCAAGTAAGGCGATGCGGTTGGATTAGAAACTCCGGGGCGGGAGGAAACTCCCGCCCTATTTTGTTTGAAGTGGCGGCATTGAATTCGGCATCGTATGATGATATTATCATGCCATATGGAGGTATGGTAATTATGCGGACAACATTGGCACTAGATGATGAACTGGTGGAAAGGGCTCAGGAATTGACCGGGCTCAAGGAAAAGGCGGCACTCGTGCGGGAAGCGCTGAAAGCGCTGATCGCGCGCGAGAGCGCCAGGCGGCTGGCGTTGCTTGGCGGCACCGAACCTCAGGCCAAAGCACCGCCACGCTGGCGTTCGCGCATGAAATGATTCTCGTCGATACATCCGTCTGGGTCGATCATTTGCGCAAGAAAGATGCAAAAATGGAACGGCTATTGCGGCTGCAGCAAGTCCTGATGCACCCCTTCATCATTGGGGAAATCGCGCTCGGTTACCTTCGGAATCGCGACGTCATCCTAACGAGTCTGCGGGAGCTACCGGAAATCACAACCGCAAGTGATGATGAGGTTCTCGGGTTCATCGAAGCACACTCGCTTGTCGGTACTGGCATCGGTTATTTGGACACGCATCTCCTGGCTTCGCTGAAGCTGACCAGTGGCGTGCGTTTTTGGACAAGGGACAAGAAGCTTGCAGCGGCAGCTTCAGCAATTGGACTCGAAGGCGAAGTACCACAGCTATGAAAGTCAATGAACACATGTTTTCCCTCGCGGGCCGCGTGGCGCTTGTCACCGGCGCGTCGCGGGGCCTGGGCTTTGCCATGGCCAAGGCGCTCAAGCAGAATGGCGCGACCGTCATCGTCAACGCCCGCAATTCCGCCGAGCTTGATGCGGCGGCCGCCAAGATCGGTGCCGAGGCCATGGCCTTCGATGTCACCGACGCCAAGGTGGCGCGCCGGTCTCTCGAAGACATCGTGCAGCGCCACGGCAAGCTCGATATCCTCGTCAACAACGCCGGCATCCAGCACCGCCGCCCGATCACCGAGTGGGAGGACGAGGATTTCGACCGGGTCATCAGCGTCAACCTCGCCTCGTGCTTCCGGCTGTCACGCGATGCGGTGCGCCTGATGCTTCCCAACAAATTTGGCCGCATCATCAACACCGGTTCGGTGGCGGCGATTCTGGGCCGCCCCACCATCCATGCCTATGTCGCGGCCAAGGCCGGGCTGCACGGCTTGACGCGCTCGATGGCCGCCGAACTGGGACGCTCCGGCATCACCGTCAACGCACTCGCACCTGGTTATTTCGCCACCGAACTCAACACCGCACTCCTTGAGGACAAGGCCTTCACTGCCTGGGTCGAGGCGCGCACCCCCGCCGGGCGCTGGGCCAGGCCTGAGGAACTGGGTGGTGCCGTGGTGTTCCTGGCATCCGATGCCGCGGCCTATGTCAACGGCCACGTGCTGGCGGTCGATGGCGGATTGTCGGTGTCGTTATAAATATGCTTCGAGGCGCGCGGGCTGCCCGCACCTCTGCATGAGGGATAATGGGAATCCCTCACCCTGAGGCGCTCTGCGGAGCAGAGCCTCGAAGGGCACTCACGATGAAGGTGTCTCACCACGCAGCACCATCGCGAATTTCGCCATGTCGATGTTGCCGCCGGAGAGAATGACGCCGCAGCGCTTAGCCTTCATTGCATCGCGTTCCTGCATCAGGGCTGCCAGCGGAGCAGCGCCGGCACCTTCGGCGACTGTATGGCAACAGCGGAAATAAATGCGCACCGCTTCGGCGATTTCATCCTCCGACACGGTCACGATGCGGTCGGCACCCTTGGCGATGATCCCGAAAGCTTCGGCGTTGGGAATGCGCACCGCCATGCCATCGGCAAAGCTGTTGCCCTCGTTGGTGGCAATGGGCCGCCCCGCCGCCCATGACAGCGCATAGCAATTGGCATTTTCGGCGAC